>NZ_JBQHWJ010000001.1:0-116378 GCF_052064035.1 Bulleidia sp. HCP3S3_C9
GTAGCCAAATATATTTTTAAATCTCATCCAATGACCCGCAGACAGATTACGAATGCTTTGAATGCTGCTTTTCCTATTTTTGCTCAATAGTGAATCTGATGGTTAATTATGAAAAATATTAACAAAAAATTTATTACAAAATATATTTGCTGATTATAAATGTAGAACTTGAAAAAAAAGAAAAATTTGCTATATTGTAGATGGCTATGAAAGCTATTAAGCCACGTGTAAAAAAAAGGGAACTGCTGGAACAGTTCCCTTTTTCAATACCTAGGCTGATCTGCTATTTTTTTTCGACTCCATCCAGCCATTTACAGATATAGTACGAAACAACACCTGCTACGACGGAGCTTATGAAAGCTATTAGATACTCCACGTGTACTCACCTCCTTTCCAGAGGTCGGGAGGAAGCCGACTCAATAATGATATCAGAAAGAAGATCACAGGTCCTATGAATAGAGAATGTAATCAAAAAAAGGCAAAAAAATTCATTGATAATATAACGTAACCAAAGAGCCTCTTGGCCTTTGATTCTTTTTTGCCCTGGTATGTTTGTTTTAGAGAGATATTCATAACAATGTTGCTCAGGAGTAAGATTTCCGCTGATGCATTGATCAAGTTCCCTTTGATCATCTTTGATAAATCAATGATTTCAGGAATTAAAAAACAAATCTTATGGAAAAGCTGTTAACTTTCGCTAAAGATTTGTTTTCTTGAATTTTCAATTAATATCACTAAGAATTTATTTCTCTTAACTTAATGACATTGTGAATTTCACTTCTTTTTTAGTCTTTAGGCATTTGATTAAAGTGACCACGTATTTCTTTTGTACGCACACAATTCACAAATGCTTTTGGATCAATTGCGAGAATGTTGCTGACAATTGCTTTTTCACTACTCTCATTGATTACAGAATAGATCATCTTTCTCTCATCATTCTTGTAAGAACCTTCTCCTCTGATGATCGTTGCACCATGTTGTGTAATAGCATGAATCATCTCAGAGATTTCATCTACTTTATTTGAAATAATAAACAAAGTCACCTGCGCATAATTTCGATATAACAAATGAATTGTCTGTGTTGATACATATTGGAAAATAATAGAATACAATGCTTTATCCCATCCAAATAAGACACCTGCCGTAATCAAGATTACCGCATTCAATCCAAGAACAAGGTTAAATCCATCCACATTATATCTAGATGAAAGAAAGATTGAGATAAAATCTGTTCCTCCTGTTGTTGTATCAACCATCAAGCATAAAGATATCGCTAGTCCATTCAACATTCCACCAAATACACTGATCAATAAAATATCTGAAGTTAATGTATACTTTGGAATCATATCTACAAGTACACTGTTTAACAGAATCATAAACAGAGAAAACAATGTAAAATTTTTACCAATATATTTAAATCCGATATATACAGGTAATGCATTCCAGAATACATTTACAAATGTATAGCTGATTTCAATATTGAAAAACTTTTGAAGAATTGCCTGTGTAAGAATGGTCAATCCCGTTGCACCGCCTGGATACAGCCCACCATTTCTTACCATAATTTTTATGTTCAGCGACATAATAATTGCCGCAATCACTACCATAAATGGTCTTAAATATTGTATTCGTTTTTGTTCTTTAAATGTCATAGATACCTCACCGCATGACCATTGTAACCCTTATTCAAGCCAGTTCCAATTAAAAAAGCAGATGTTTCCATCTACTTGTCTTCAAATCCAACAATTGGGATCTGTGTTGTGTCTTCTCTTTTTGGAAATTCCACATCTACCACTCTGGCAACTTCAATGTTGTCTCTCATTAAACCATTAATTAATACTATATGCGCTGGTAATGAATCCCCTTGAAAATCTTCTGGATTCCCAATATATCCAGCATGAACAGATCCATCGTCCAAGGTCACCTGTATAAATTTCTGAATTAAAGCTTTCATCAGTTCTGCATTTGTCATTGCCATGTTTTATACCTGTACGCCTGCGCCTAATTCTTGCAGGGAACCATTTCCTTTCGCTTCTATTCCTTCAACAATAATGGAAGGATTTTTTCTTTTTAAATATGCCACAAATCTTTGTGCTTCTTCTTTTGAAATTGTTGTCATTGGTACAATTTCATCTTTTACAGATAGTTCTAATACCTGTTTTCCTTTTTCTTCATTTAGAAGTACTACTTTACTTACGGTGCTGCTTCTAACTTCACGAATATCTAATCCCTTTGTACAAAGCATACGATCTTCTAAAATCCATGAGCGATCAACAACACCACCCTTTTCATATTCCACTAAATCTTTCACTTGTTTCAATTGCTTTAATACATGCAGCTTATCTTTATAATAGAAAGCTAACACGCAAGCTAACAATATAATAAATATGAACATCAATGTATGAAATACCGCCAGCTTTTTTCTTGTTTCAATAAATGCAGTTATAAATATCAGCATTGGAATCCCAAACATAAAGAATGCATATTTCATACTGATCAATCCATAATAAAATCTTTTTATCATGTATCTATTTTATCACATAAGTCTAGTATTCATCGCGCTTTAAAATGTTTTCTGAAATAAATTTATTCTTTTCATATCAAAAATAGTGACTATAATAGTTCACGTATGAAAAATAAACAGATGTCAGAAACATTTCTACTCGCTATGATCATCACATTTTCTGGTGGTCTACAAGATGCATATACTTATTTCGCTAGAAATAAAGTATTTGCGAATGCTCAAACAGGAAACATCGTTTTAATGGCATCTAAACTGTCTGATGGACAATATGCTGATGCTATCCGTTACGTATTTCCTCTCCTGTCATTTGCATTAGGCATCTTTGTTGCGGAACAAATCCAAGGATACTATAAAGAAGCAAAAAAATTACATTGGAGGCAAACAATCTTAATCTTGGAAATCGTTTCTTTATTTGTATCAGGATTTTTCAATGAAAATGGAAATCTTTATGCGAATTGTCTTGTATCTTTTTCTTGTGCAATGCAGGTACAGGCATTCCGCTCCGTACATGGCTATCCATATGCAAGTACAATGTGCATTGGTAATATGAGAGCAGGTGTTTCCGCATTCTCTCATTGGATGAGAACAAAGAATGAAGAATCTTTAAAAAAGGCGCTACATTACATTGGAATCATTATCACATTTGCATTGGGTGCTACGGTTGGATATTCTTGTATTCTTTACCTTGGTATGAAAACGATTTGGATTTCTTCAACGTTATTACTGATAGGATTCTTAATGATGTTTGTACAGGACACAGAAAGAAGTAGATAATTTCTATTTCTTTTTTGTTATAATGCCTATTGACAATAGGAGTATCTATGAACAAATATAAAGCAATCATTTATGATATCGATGGAACAATTTTAAATACGTTAAATATGAACATGTACCCACTGCTTCAAATCATCAAAGAAGAAACAGGAGAAACATGGTCATTTAATCAGGTCTTAAAGTTTGCTGCTTATCCTGGCATGAAAGTCATGGAAGAATTAAAGGTTAAAGATCCAGAAGCAACATATGCTAGATGGTTCAAATATGTCAATGCATATGAAGAAGGTGCAACGCTATATGATGGGTTTATGGATGTATTTGAAGTATTCAAGAAAAATCATATCAAACAGGCAATTGTATCTGCCAAAACACACAAACAGTATGAAATAGATATCTGTTCTAAAGGCATTGATCAATATATGGATACTGTTATTCTTGCGGAAGATACTACAAAGCATAAGCCAGATCCAGAACCACTTCTAAAGTGTATTGAAAACTTAAACGTACCAAAAGAAGAAATCATCTATATTGGAGACGCACTATCTGATCAACAGTCATCTATCAATGCAGGTATTGATTTTGGATATGCAAAATGGGGAAGTGTTTCCACATCCCCATTACACGGTACATATACATTCGAAAGTCCCACTAATCTTCTCAAATTATTATAAGTTTTAGTTTTTTTTCGTAATCTTTGTCAATGAAAGTACTACAGCGATGATCATGATCACACCGCCAAGCATAGCTACTGATCTAGCACCAAATGCATCCATAACAAATCCTGAATATGATAATGCCAGAATACCAGAGAAACTACCATACATCGCATCAGATAAACTGTGCGCTGTATTTTTTAATGTGGAAGGAACATTTGCTTCTACGATTTCTCTTTGTGTTGGAAGCATAATTCCATAACTCATATTTGAAAATACTGTTCCAAGAATAATCATCCAAGGATTCACCGCAAAGGCTACAAGTCCCATTGTGATAAAAACAGTCAGTGTCATTAAGAATAGTCTTACATATGTAGGTATCCTTTTCAGATTTCCTGAAATAAAGATAAACAATGCCTGTACCATAACCCCTAAGAAGGAATCCACACCAAGCAATCCAACATCTCCACCAACACTCTTTAAAATAACAATCTTTAAGTTATTCACTGGTGCTATTGCTAAACCTGTAAAGAAAACGGTTACAAGCATAAACATAAAAGAACCAATGTGCAATAGATCTTTTACACTGCCACTGCCAGAATGTATTACAACATTTTCAAAAGGAACTTCTTTAATCATAAACGCAATGATCAAAACAAGGATTGCAAAAAAGAAAGTTCCAACAGGAATCATTTGATACCCAATTGCATTAATCAACATTCCCATAAACAATGCCGTAACCGCATATCCCATAGAGCCAATAGCTCTAGCTCTGCCATATGCAGAAGCATCTTTATGAAAAGAACGAAGCATCCACGTATCTAAGTTACTGCCTAATGGTGAAGATAAAAAACCAAACAAAGGATATAAGATTGTTGATACCCAGATATTTTTTTCTGCCATGAAATAAATAATGAAGGCAATTATGATTGTAGCGATATATTCTGGAATAAATATTTTTTTATTTGTTCTTGCTTTATCACAAATACCTCCCCAGAAGAATGCACCAATAAAAGATGCTCCCATAAAACACGCAAGCATGATAGACAATACCGCATTATCCATGCCGCATGTTAATAAATACGTCGTAATAAACCCTACAAAACATGCATAAAAAGCCCAATAAAGACTATCCATGATTGCGAAACTAAAAAATGTTTTTTTACTGATTTGTTCCATGTTTCCCCTTTTTTCCTGATCACCCTTAACGCAGAAAATTATAACAACGTTTCTTGCCAGGAACAACGAAAGTGCTTACATTTCTTCTGGCTTTCTTAAATAATGCACACCACTATATGCCGCCTGAACATTTTCTAAAACAATAAATGCATCTTGATCAATTGCTAATATGCTTTGTTTTACATGATTCACTTTATCATATGGCATGATACTTACGATGACACGCATCTTTTCTTTTGTATAGCCTGTTTCTCCATGTAAGATAGAACACCCGCAATCTCTTTCATGAAGAAGCATATCTTGAATTTCATCTTCTTTCTTGGAGAAAATCATGATCTTAACTTCATTGTTTTCTTTTGTCAGAATCAAATTCACCATATAAGAAGTAATAAAAATCATTACCACACCATAAATAGAGAACATCAGATTCTCTATTTTTATTTGAAACACCAATACAAATACATCAATCAAAGCCATTGCTGAAGCTGTCTTAATATTAAAGTACTTGTTCAGAATAACACCAATGATGTCAAATCCACCACTGCTTCCATTTCCTCTTAAAATTAAACCACTGCCGCTGCCAAGCAAGATTCCGCCAATCAATGTACCCAGCAGCAAGTCTTCTTTTAAACAGTCCAGTACTGTAATGTTCTGTGCAATTTCTAAAAAGACTGGAAATAAAATAACAGACAAAAAGGAATTCATCGCAAACTTTTTCCCAACAAAAAAGTAAGCCAATGCAAATAATATTAAATTCACTGCCAATACAATAATACTAATGGATATTGGTAATATACCATGTAATACTTTTGCCAAACCAGAAACGCCGCCTAACGATAATCCTAGTCTTAATGCAATTGTTCCAATTCCCAAGGAACAAATCATATTACCCACAACAATAAAAAAAGTATCTTTAATTTGTTTCATACCCATTACTCCTGTTATCTATTACGTGGTACTATTATACATGAGGTAAACATTATGGATAAAACTACATATAATTTATATTGCGAAATATTGAAATCAGAATTAAAACCAGCAATGGGATGTACAGAACCAATTGCAATTGCTTTAACTGCTTCGAAAGCAAAAAAATACATAGATGAAGAAATCACTTCTGTAGAAGTATGTGCTTCTGGAAATATCATCAAGAATGTAAAAAGTGTTATTGTTCCACATACCAATGGTTTACGTGGAATTCCTGCTGCAGCTGCTGCAGGTATCGTTGCGGGTGAAGAAGAAGCTGAATTAGAAGTTCTTTCTTCAATTACAGATTCTCAACAAAAAGAAATTGTTTCATTTCTGAATCGTGTTCCTTGTTCTGTTACAAAATCAACTTCCGATTACATTTTAGATATTGCGGTAACATTACATTCAGCTAACCATACAGTCTATGCAAGAACTGCACAATACCATACAGGGCTTTGCTTAATTCAGGTAGATGGCAAAACAATCTTTGAAGCTCCAATTGCGAAAACAACTTCCAGTATTGATCATTCCATTCTATCTATGGAAGGTATTGTTGAATTTGCGAATACATGCAACTTAGAAGATGTCAAAGAAATACTAGATACACAGATTACCTACAACATGGCAATCAGTGAAGAAGGTATCACTGGAAAATATGGTGCTGCAGTTGGCAGAACATTACTTATGGCATACGGAGATTCTCTTCACAACCGTGCAAAAGCATATGCTGCTGCAGGCAGTGATGCACGTATGAATGGATGTGAATTACCTGTTGTCATTAATAGCGGTTCTGGCAACCAGGGAATTACTACTTCTGTTCCTGTGATTATCTATGCAAGAGAATTAGGTGTTTCAAAAGAAAAACTATATAGAGCATTATTGATTGCAAACCTGACAAGCATTCATTTGAAGACTGGTATTGGCTGCTTAAGTGCATATTGTGGTGCAACAAGTGCGGGCTGTGGTGCTGGCGCTGGAATCATGTACCTCTATGGTGGAGGTCTCAATGAAATTTCTCATACAGTCGTCAATGCATTGGCAATCAATTCTGGTGTTGTTTGCGATGGTGCAAAAGCCAGCTGTGCTGCTAAGATTGCATCTGGCGTTGAAAGTGGATTGCTTGGCATGCAGATGTATAAACATGGTAAAGAATTCTACCGTGGTGATGGTATCGTTGGTGGAGGCGTTGAAGCTACAATTAAAAATGTAGGTCACCTTGCACATGACGGTATGGCAGAAACAGATAAAGAAATCATTAAAATCATGCTTGAAATGAAATAGGATCTAACCCAATCAGGTTAAATCCTATTTTTTTCAGTTTCCTTTGATAGATATTCTCAAGTGATGTTTTTCTTTTGTCAGCAGGAACTCATCATGTGTTCTTGCGCCCCATGTATTATCACCAGCAATTCCCATTTGTTTTTCATTGATACTTAAAACTGTTTCATATGCCTGTGGTAATTCCCACTGGTGTTTTGCGTTTTCTAATACGAATGGTGAATATGGAAGTACGGAGCATTCAAACATATTTCCTTGAATCAACAATGCGTGCCTGTCTGAATGAACATCTAATTCTCTTATATCTGTACGATTACCACATTCCTGTGGATAAAGATATGGTGTTAGATTTTCTTTTACATTGTATGTATATTTTCCTAGCACTGCACCTTTCTTTCGATCAATATAGTTTTCTTCTGGTCCATTGCCATAGTAAGATACTTCATCTAAATCTGTATATGTCTGTAACAAGATACCAAAAACTGGCATTTCAATATGATTTTCAAAAGCATCTAAATACATATCTGCAACAATTTCACCATCTCCATAGACTTCATAGTTCATATGTAATGGATGATCTTCCATGGATGGTAATGCATATTCATAGGAAACAATACAACGATTCTCTTCTTTGACTGTGTTGATATATTTACACTTTGCATACAGACTATTCTGCAGCCACTGTCCATAGCGATAGCCATATCCATTTTCAACATCATTATTTGTTGCAGCTCTAAAGAAATTTGGTCTGACAGGCATTCTGATAAATTCATGTGAATGCACTTTATAAGACACTAAACCCTTTGATTTAGAGAAAATGACATTACCGCCTTCAAAAGATACACCTACATTTAAGTAATCTTCATTGATTGAAAGTGGTGTCCATACATGATGTTCTTCTCTTTGGTATGGATATACATATTGTTCATGTGCATATTCATGACCATCTTTTTCAAATGTTACCACAACAGAATACTCATGTTTTTCATCCACAACAAATGGATTCTCTATAGTAATACTTTCATTTGCTTCGCAAGATAAATGATATATTTCCTTCTTCACTTCTTTTCCATCAGCATACAATATTACAAACGTATCAAATTCATTTAAATTTGTAATGAGATAACGATTTGTAATTGTAATTTCTTTTGCATTGATTTTTGTATCAATGAACTGGTAACAATATTTCACTTCCTGCAGTTTTGGTGTTGGTGTTCGATCCGCAAACATAATTCCATTTCCACAGAAATCATAATCACTAGGTCTTTCATGGAAGTCTCCACCATAGTACAGCTTTCCATCATGTAGAATCGCCTGATCTACATAATCCCAGATAAAACCACCCTGATATTGAGAATACTTCTTTTCAAGATCCGTATACTTATATAAAGTACCATTACTATTACCCATCGCATGTGCATACTCACATAGAATAAATGGTTTTTCTGTATGTTTCTTTAGATATTCTTCAATATCCTTAGCAGGTGTATACATTCTAGATACCATGTCTGTTGTATCTGGATATCTTGTATCTGAAGAAACACCTTCATAGTGGACAAGTCTTGATGGATCCACACTTCTAAAATATTCACTCATTTCAAAGATATCTTTTCCGCCATACGATTCATTTCCACAAGACCAGATCAAAATACTTGGATGATTCTTATCTCTTTCATACATTGACTTGGCACGGTCTAATACATTTTCCAGCCATTTTGGATCATCATTTGGAATGATATGTTCTTTGTCAAAGAATTCAGACCATGTTCCATGTGTTTCCAGGTTTGTTTCATCAATAACATAAATTCCATATTCATCACATAAGTCATATAAGAATGTCTGATTTGGATAATGTGATGTACGAATCGCATTGATATTATTTGCTTTCATGTTGAGGATATCTTGCTTTGTTAAGTCATAGGATACAACTCTGCCACTTTCGCAGCTGAATTCATGACGATCTACACCATGGAATACAATTCTCTTTTCATTGATATACATAATGCCATCTTTCAATGCAAACTTACGAATACCAACATGTTCGCGAACACATTCAATGATCTTATCTTTCTGTTTTACAAGAATTTCTACATGATATAAATATGGTTTTTCAGCATACCATAAAACAGGATCATCCACTTCAAATACACATGTATCATTTGTAACTTTACTTTGAAGCAATGTATGATCTGCATCAAATAAACGATACTCTAATGTATAGTCTTCGTCTGCTTCCATTACAGGTGCAACAATGATTTTTGGATGTTTGAGATCATTCACATCTTGTGTGATCTTTAAATCATTGACATGTACAAAAGGAACAGATTGTAATTCCACGCTTCTAAACAGGCCAGAAAATCTCCAGAAATCCTGATCTTCCAGCCATGAACCAGATGTAAAACGATAGACATTCACTGCTACCTTGTTTCTTCCTTCATGAATATATTCACTAATATCAAATGCACTTGGTGTAAAGCTATCTTCACTATAACCAACAAATGCACCATTGATCCATAAAGCCATACCACTTTCTGCACCATGGAATACAATCCTCGTTTTTGTATTTTCTTTTAAAATAGAACTGTCAAAATACGTAACATAGCTGCCTACTGGATTATGTTCAGGAATTTCACCAGGCAATAATTGTTCACTTCCACTCCAAGGATAGATCTGGTTTACATACATTGGTGTTCCATATCCCTGCATCTGTATATGAGACGGTACTTGAATATCATCCCATGTACTGCAGTCATACGATTCTTTTTCAAAACCTTCGATGACTTCATTGAGAGCATTTGCATAATGAAACTTCCATGTACCATCTAATACATGAATGAAACTGCTCTGTTTCTCTTTTTCATTTGCATAATAATGATGTGATGAATGTGCTTTTAAACGATTCACTTGAAATATTTCTGGATTACTTAACCAAGATAAATTCATACGTAATTCCTCCATACTTCTACTATATTCTCTTTACGAGATAATCTTTATGGATTAAAGTATTTCTAACAGGAAAAAAGTATAAATCATACTTTTATCAAGATTCTATGAAAGACTTAAAATCAATACTAAAAAGTTTTTATTTATTATCTGGAATGAATATGACAATTTTTGATATTCATCAAAATGTTGTTGTTTCTTATCCTGACAAGAAATGTCCATTGTGTTATTTACTGGATCAATACAAAGATGCGAGAAATAAATGTACTAAGTGTGATATGGAAGCTATGGAACATGTTTTTCAATCATCTCAAATTTATGTTTATAAATGCTGGTGTGGCCTATATGAAGCAATTATGCCTCTGTATACCTATGGGCAGCTTACTGGGTATCTTATGCTTGGTCAGGCAATCGATGCAGATGAAGATACATCTAATGTAGAAATACTTGCCTCTCAATATATTCATGACACTAAAGAATTAAAAAAAGCAATGCATCGAACATGCAAACACACAAAAGCACAAATTAAAGCATTAGGAGAGCTTGTTGATATTTGTGCAGAATATCTATCGTTAACAAATACAGTGAATGTTCCTAGCAGTGATCTTGCGGAAGCTATACAAAGTTATCTTATTAAACACTACATGGAACAAATTACGATAGATTCACTTTGTTCGTATTTCAATGTATCAAAAGCAACATTACATACTTACTTCAAGAAGAAATATGGAACTACAATTCATCAAAGATTACTATCTATTCGTTTGAATGAAGCTAGGAAACTATTAGAATCAACAAATGCTTCCATGAAAGATATTTCTCATACAGTAGGATTTCTAGATGCAGATTATTTCTCCAAAGCATTTAAGAAAAAATATCGGATATCACCTACAGATGTAAAAAAGGAATGCAGAAAATAATGCATTCCTCTTCATTTATTCTGAATAATTTATTAGCTCAATATGATGTTTTTCAATATATTGTTTTACAGTATCGCTACATAAAATATCTAATTCTTTGAACGTTATAGCTAGACCATCGATACAGATCAGAATCAACAATTCCTACATGTACATAATGATGAGAATCAATATGATCTGGGTTTGTTAATGACGGGCAATTGGTTTGTGGTTTCCCTTATATCAGATTCAATTGCAGTCCAACACCAATCCCAGGATTTTCTTTCATCATAATAACTGCTTTCTGAATATATGCACTATTTACCAGTGCTGTTGTTAATCTTAAAATTCCTTGTTGATAAGCAATTACAATCGCTTCATTCACTCCCTTGTATATCCAAGGTCATCACAATTCATAATCACTTTCATAAACTTTCCTTTCAAAAAAAAAGATATACATATCGCTATGTATACCTTATTTCAGATTCTTAACTTCGATTCTATTCAAGGCTTTCTTCAATGCAAGCTCAGCACGCTTGAAATCAATATTTGGATCATTTGATTTCAAACGTTCTTCTGCTCTTCTCTTTGCATTTTCAGCTCTAGCCAAATCGATATCTTTCTTATTTTCAATGGAATCTGTCAGAATTTCTGCAAGATTTTCTCTGAAGTAAAATAATCCTCCAGATACTGCATATGTTTCTCTCACTCCATCTTCAATAGATGTCATTGTACCAATCTTTAACATTGTTACAAGTGGCATATGATTCGCCAATACACCTTGATTACCATCTTCCGTTTGAATGTTAATGATTGGTGTATCAAATTCCTTATATACACCAAGTGGTGTTACGACGCGAACATGTAGTTGACTCATTTTAGTGACTCTGCTTTCTTAACAACGTCTTCGATCGTACCTACAGACAAGAATGCTGCTTCAGGCAGATCATCATATTTACCATCAAGAATTTCCTTGAATGAACGAACTGTATCCTTCACAGGTACATATACACCCTTCATGCCAGTAAACTGTTCCGCAACACTGAATGGCTGAGACAAGAAGTTTCTGATACGACGTGCACGGTTAACGATTTTCTTATCTTCTTCACCAAGTTCATCCATACCAAGAATCGCAATGATATCCTGTAATTCTCTATATCTCTGTAAAATTTCCTGTACTTTTCTAGCGACCTGATAATGTTCTTCACCAACAACAAGTGGATCAAGCATACGAGAAGAAGATCCCAGTGGATCCACTGCTGGATAAATACCTAAAGCAGCGATAGAACGATCCAATACAAGTCTTGCATCCAAGTGTGAGAATGTTGCGGCTGGCGCTGGGTCTGTCAAGTCATCCGCTGGAACGTATACACACTGTACAGAAGTAATAGAACCATCCTTTGTAGAAGTAATTCTTTCTTGCAGCTGTCCCATTTCTGTTGCTAATGTAGGCTGATAACCTACCGCAGATGGCATACGACCTAATAACGCAGATACTTCAGAACCTGCCTGTGTGAAACGGAAGATATTATCAATAAATAACAATACATCCTGATGTTCAACGTCTCTAAAATATTCAGCCATTGTAAGAGCACTCAACGCAACTCTCATTCTGGCACCTGGAGATTCATTCATCTGTCCATATGTAAGAACAGTGTTCTTTAATACTCCAGAATTCTTCATTTCATAGTACATATCGTTGCCTTCACGTGTTCTTTCACCAACACCGGCAACAACAGATCTGCCACCATGTTCAATGGCAATATTATGAATTAATTCCTGTTCAAGTACAGTTTTACCAACACCTGCACCACCGAATAAACCAATCTTACCACCCTTTGCATAAGGACATAATAAGTCGATAACTTTGATACCTGTTTCTAAGATTTCGTTTTGTGTTGTCTGTTCAGCAAATGTTGGTGCTTCACGATGAATTGGCATCTTTTGATCTGCCTTTACTTCACCAAGACCATCAATTGCTTCACCTAGAACATTAAACATTCTTCCAAGAACTGCATCACCAACAGGAACTTCAATTGGTTTTCCTGTATCGATACAATCCATTCCTCTTACAAGACCATCTGTTGAAGACATAGCGATACATCTAACAACATCATCACCAACATGTTGTGCAACTTCCGCTGTCATCTGCTGGCCATCATCTGTTTTAATTAAAATAGCGTTTTTAATGGAAGGTAAATGTTCTGCATCAAAGCGAATATCTACAACTGGTCCAATAACTTGTAGTATTTTTCCTGTATTGCTCATAAATGCCTTCTTTCTTATACTGCACTGCTTCCGCCAACAATCTCAGTAATTTCCTGGGTAATAGCGGCTTGACGTGCTTTGTTATATTCAAGCTGTAATGAGGAGGACAGATCATCAGCATTATCTGATGCTGTTTTCATCGCAACTCTTCTACTTCCTTGTTCACTTGTTGTGGACTCCATCCAGTTTGAATACGCAACATTCGTAACCATCATTGGAATTAAACTATCCAAGATAGAAGATGCGTCCGGTTCAAATAAAGTTTCTACTGGAAGCTTGTTAGACTTTTCCTTTACCTTTTCTTTCTTTACTAAGACACAAGGTAATAAAACATCAATATCTGGTGTAAATGTCATTGTATTGACAAACTTTGTATATAAGATCTGCACTGTACCAGCTTTACCATCCTGGTACATATTGATACAGGATTCCATCACTTCTTTTAATTCAGAAAACGTTAGTTTATCACTAGAAATGATTTCATCATTCATCACGTGATACCCTTTTTCTTTAAACTGGGAATACAGTGATGTGCCAATCACATAGATTGGATCTTCTTTCTCTAACACTTCATTTGCCATTTTCATGACATTCGCATTATAGCCGCCACATAAGCCAAGATCAGATGTAAATACAATTGTTACCTTATGTGGATTGTCTGTTTTAACTACATACTGACTTTCCGCATCCGGATTATTCATAACAATTTCATCAACTGTATCTTGAAGCTTCTGTGCGTATTCACGATTGGCTTCCATCTTGCTTCTAGAACGAACAAGTTTAGCATTGGCAATCATTTCCATTGCCTTTGTGATCTTACGGGTAGACTGTACAGACTTGATACGCGTACGCAACGCCTGTCTAGACTGGCCAGCCATACTAATTTACTCCCTTAAGTAATTTGAATTGATCAAGAATGTCTTTCATTGCATTCTTCATCTTTTCCATCAATTCATCACTCAATGCTTCTTTTTCTTCTATTTCTTTACAGATATCTGCATAGTTTGCGTGGAATGTCTTATGAATTGTCTTTTCAAATTGAGCAATATCGCCAACAGAAATTTCATCCATATAACCTTCTTTAACCGCAAATAAAGACAATACCTGATCTACCATAGACATTGGCTGATACTGAGGCTGTTTCAATAGTTCTGTTACTTTTTCACCATGGTTCAAGATCTTCTTTGTAGAAGCATCCAAGTCAGAACCAAACTGAGCGAAAGACTGCATTTCATGATACTGTGCAAGATCCAGCTTTAATGAAGAAGATACTTTCTTCATTGCTTTTGTCTGTGCTGCAGAACCTACACGAGATACAGATAAACCAGAATCTACAGCTGGTCTAACACCAGATGCAAACAAATCTGTCTGTAAGAAAATCTGTCCATCAGTAATAGAAATAACGTTTGTTGGAATATATGCTGAAATATCACCAGCCTGTGTTTCAATGATAGGCAAAGCAGTTAAAGAACCACCACCTAATTCATCACTCAACTTCGCAGCTCTTTCTAATAATCTAGAATGTAGATAGAAAACATCACCTGGATATGCTTCACGTCCTGGAGGTCTCTTTAATAGTAATGACATTGTTCTATAAGCAACTGCATGTTTACTTAGATCATCATAGATAATCAAAACATCTTTACCATTATCCATCCATTCTTCACCCATAGCACATCCTGCATATGGAGCAATATACTGCAATGGTGCAGTAGAAGAAGCTGATGCATTGACTACAACTGTATACTTCATTGCATCATGTTCTTTTAATTTTTGAACTAAACGAGCAACTGTTGACTCTTTCTGTCCGATAGCTACATAGATACAATATACATCCTTACCCTTCTGGTTGATGATTGTATCAATCGCAATCGCAGTCTTACCTGTTTCTCTATCACCAATGATCAATTCTCTTTGTCCCTTACCAATTGGGATAATAGAGTCAATCATTTTCAAACCTGTCATCAATGGCTGATCAACAGATTTTCTTGTCATAACACCTGGTGCTACTCTTTCAATTTCACGTTTCTTTGTGTATTGAATTGGAGCACCACCATCAATTGCTTCACCTAATGGATTGACAACTCTTCCAAGTAGTCCTTCCCCGACAGGAACTTCAACGATTTTTCCTGTTCTCTTTACTTCATCGCCTTCTTTGATCTTTGTATCATCACCTAAAAGAACAGCACCAATATGGTCTTCTTCCAGGTTCATGACCATTCCCATAACACCATTAGGGAATTCAAGAAGCTCACTAGACATTGCTTTATCAATGCCCTGGATCATGGCAATACCATCACCTACAGAAATAACATATCCAACATCATCAGAATGAATCTTATTATCATAGTTCTTAATTTCATTTTTAATGAGTGAACTGATTTCTTCTGGTCTAATTGAAGTACTCATGCCATTTGTCCTCCTTTCAATAACGTATTCCTCATTCTATCAATCTTTGTTTTCATTGTGACATCAGTCACAGTATTTCCAACTGTGACTTTAATTCCTGCAATGATACTTGGATCAACTACATTTTCAAGAATGATTCTCTTGTTTGTTTTTGATACTAAAGTGTTTCCAATTGTGTTCATATCTTCTTGAGAAAGTTTACGTGCAGACAATACCGTTGCATGTTGAATTCCAAGATCTTCTTCACACATTTGAATAAAGCTTGTATAGATATTAAGCAGTTGTGTTGCTCTACCTTTATCTACAACAAGTTTTATGAAATTAACAATATTGTGATCAACATATGTAGAATATACTTTATCAATCACATTTCTTTTTTCTTCTTTTGAGACTTTAACGGAGAGAAAGAAAGTAGATAATTCAGGATTTTCTTTTAATGTTTGCTTCAAAAGCATTACCTGATTCATGTATTCTTCTACTTTGTTTTCTTCTTTTGCTAATTCAAATAGTCCTGCTCCATAGCGTTCCGCAACTTCATTCTTCATGGCTGTCAGCTTCCTTCACAAAATCCTGGATTGCCTTTCGATCAAGTTCTTCACCATTTTTAGAACCAATCAGCTTTTCAGCAGCATCCATAGCGACATTGACCATTTCTTTCTTCACAGAATCAACCATCTTGAGACGATCATTTTCAATTGCTTCACGAGCCTTTGCTTTTTCTTCTTCAGCTTCTGCGCGTGCCTTATCAAGAATTGCCTGTTTTTCACTATCCGCTTCTTTGACAGCAGCTTCCACAATTGCTTCTGATTTCTTTGCAGCCTCATTTAACTGATTCTTTGCGCTTTCGCGGTCACTCAAAGCATCCTGCTTTGCTTTTTCACTCGTTTCAAGATCGGACTGCATCTTATCTGCACGAGCATCTAACCAATTCTTTACAGATTTCCATAAGAATTTTTTTGCAAGCAAAAACAGAACTAATGTACTGCATAGTTGGACTAAGACTGTCAGTAAATTAGGTATTAACTGACCAGTGATATCGACATCAATCATTGCTTAAATTTCCTGTCGATTAATATACAAACATCAGAAGGATGGCAACGAGCAGTCCATAAATAGCACATGTTTCAGAAAGTGCAATACCAAGAATCATAGTTGAACGAATCTTAGATTCTACTTCAGGATTCTTACCAATTGCATCACATGCGTGAGCAGCAACTTCACCTTCACCTCGACCTGTCATCATACCTGTCATGACAGCTAAACCTGCACCAATTGCAATTAAACCTTTATTGATATCCATTTTAAGCTCCTCCTTATACTTTAAGCTTTGTCTTTATATTCTTCAGGAATATCATTCCCGATAAGAACCACAGTTAATGTTACGAATACGAGTGTCTGAATAAATCCCGCAAATAAATCAAAATATGCATGCAGGATTGGTGTTAAGAATGGAGCAATGAAGTTAAATACATTGCCATTCACACTCGTAAATAAACCAACGATAGAATTAGAGATCCATTGACAGAAACTATAAATCAACTGCATCATAATTCCACCACACAGAATATTTCCAAATAAACGTAATGCCATAGAAACCATTGTTGAAAACTTACCAAAAATGTTCATTGGAAGCATAATTGGAATAGGTTCTAAGAATCCATGGAAATACCCTTTGATTCCCTGGAACTTAAATTCAGCAGCCTGAATCAAAAGCCATGTAATGACTGACAACAACAACGTTACACTTAAATTTGATGTTGGAGATGAAAAGCCAAATAATGAACAGACATTTGCGGTAAAGATATATGTCCATAACACAAGAATGTATGGTGTTAAGCTATCCGCATAGTGTTTTCCAACAGAATCTTTGACTGTGTTATACACAGACTGTACGCCTAACAGTACTGGCAATAGAATTCCTTTTGGTTTTTCCATTGGATCTAAGGCATCGATTTTCTTAGATAAAACTACGATTCCGCTTCCCAATACGATTGTTAAGAAAATAATTGTATAAACATCACTTTGTATTACCATGTTTCCTCCTTTTTAGGAATTAACAAATCTATATATGTTACGAATTTGATCAGCAGCATTCCAACAGCACATGCAAATATATTGAATACATCTGGTAAGAATGCACAGACGAGAAGAACACCTGCCATCATTGCGAATGTGAATAGGAAATGACCAACTCCAGTATTTTTTGTCGATACTTTTGTATTCAATACACCATTCCAGAAAGACTCTAATCTTTTATAATGAATCAACGCTTCTAGACTTCCAAGTAGAAATCCTAAAGAGATTCGATAATCAAATATGAGTGGAATGCTCGTTCCAATGATCATGGCTGTATAAAAAAATTTCCAGGATCTCGAATTCATTTTTCACCTCACACGTTTTTATCTTATTTATTTTGAAATTTATTTTCAATCTACATGTAAGTGATTGTGTCAAATTCTCAATTTCTTTATTATAGTTATATCATGAATGAAAGCGATTTAAAACGAAAACAACTCATATCTTTAATAAAGAAATATGGATTTCCAGAAGAATTTGGCTGTATCCTTGCAGATGAGTTACATACAGAAAAGCAAATGAAAAGAATGATTGGGTATCTATTACAGGGAAAGCCTTCTAGAATTGAAGATATTGTAGATGAAATGCTCGCAATCAAATCTGATTTTGCCTCATATCGTCAAAAGAAAATCACAGAATATAACAATGCAAAATACAATGAACTATTAGCTAATGGATTGAATGATGACGAAAGCTAATGCATAGTCTTGATCATGAGAAATAGAGATTTCTATTTCAGGGTGATCTTTAACGTATGGTTTTCCATCTGATGTATTCAAAATAGAATATGAAAGATATTCTTTATCTTGTGTTGCTTTAAAAATTGCTTCTTTACATGCAATTCTACCCGCAACAAATTCTTTCTTTCTTTTATCTAAATGTATTTTCTCATACATAATTCTTTCATCTTCTGTTAATACATAGTCAATAAAAGATTGCTTTAATACAACTCTAGGAATATATACAATGTCTGTTCCAACCATAACTATAGTATACAAAAAGATAGCTCCTGTTTCATAGCTATCTTTGCTTATTTATGACTGATGAATGGATTCATCCAGGCATCCAATCAATTCAAGAATACGATTCAGATCATCTGTATCATGATAAGAAATTGTAAAGCTCTTTTTAGAAAATACAACTTGTGTACCTAGCTTTTCAGATAATTGAATTTCAAGATCTCGAATCATTGGATCTTTTTCTTTTTTCTTTGGCTTCTTCTGTCCTCCGCCATTCACATCACGAACATATGCTTCTACTTCTCTTACAGACATTTTATTTTTTTTGATTTTTTCTGCAGCCTCGTAGATTTCTTCTTCATCATTCAATGATAATAATGGACGAACATGAGACATCGTCAGTTGTTTATTTACAACCATGCTTTGTACATCTTCTGGAAGCTTTAATAAACGCATGATATTTGCGCAATACTCACGTGATTTTCCTACTCTTTCCGCAAGTTTTTCCTGTGTATAGCCTAATTTTTGAATCAAAGATTCATATGCTGCTGCTTCTTCAATTGGATTTAAATCTTCACGCTGAACATTTTCAAGAATCGCAATTTCCATCATTTGTTCTTCTGTGAATTCTACTTGAATGGCTGGGATAGTTTTTAATCCTGCCATTTTAGCAGCACGCAATCTTCTTTCACCTGTAATTAAATCATATCCAGATACACTTTTTCTAACAAGCAATGGTGTAAAGATGCCATGTGTTTTAATAGATTCACTTAATTCTTCCAATGCCTTTTTATCAAACTCTTTTCTTGGCTGATAAGGGTTTGGACGAATTTCTTCAATTGGAAGTTCAACTTCTCTTCTACCTGGTGCTTCTGCTGCATTGTTTTGAATATCATCCAGATATTGTTCAACATCTTGACCAAAAATGGAATTCAAGCCTTTTCCAAGACCTCTTTGCTTTGCTTTTGGCATATGTTACCTCCTTGCTTTATCGTTTTGTGTAATGACTTCTTTTACAAGCTGTGCGTATGCTTTGGCGCCTTCACTTCTTGTATCATACTCAAAAATTGTTTCTTCTTGAGATGGTGCTTCTGATAATCTTACATTTCTTGGAATATAACATTTATATACTTTTTCTTTAAAATACTTTCTAACTTCCTGCTGCACTTCTACAGATAATTTTGTTCTGACATCAAACATTGTCAGCAAAACACCTTCAATAGATAATTCAGAATTAAATAATTTCTGAACAAGACGGATTGTAGATAATAACTGTGTTAAGCCTTCCAATGCAAAATATTCACACTGTACAGGAATCATTACAGAATCTGCTGCAGTCAAGGCATTTGTATTCAATAAACCAAGTGCTGGTGGACAATCTATAATAATGTAGTCATAGCGATCTTTTACGACATCTAATTTATTCTTTAAAAGTTTTTCTCTTCCAACTTCATAATTTGCCATATCTACATCTGCACCAGACAAATCAATTGTTGAAGGAAGAACATCTAATGGTGGCATCTGTAACGTTACTTTGACATCATCTACAGATTCATTTCCTAGAAGAACATCATATACAGATTGATCAAAACCAACTTTATTTGCTCCGATACCATGCGTTGCATTTCCCTGTGGATCAAAATCAACTAATAAAACTCTTTTTCCAACATATGCTAAACCAGCCGCAAGATTCATGGCTGTTGTTGTTTTTCCTACACCACCCTTTTGGTTGGCAATTGCAATAATCTTTCCCATATTCAATTCCTCTATTTCTTAGGAAACGAAATAATCATTTTTACCTGATCATCTGTTTCACTCGTATCTACTCTTACTTCAATACCTAGTTTTTCAATCATTTTTATAGATTGATTCACTGTATTGATTCCAATCTGGATATTCTTTGAATATCCTTTTGTTTTCTGTCTAGCGTGTACCTTTTTAGGCTGATTGATGGATTCAATGTAGTTTTCTGTTTCTCTAACATTCAATCCCTTTTTTACGATATCTTTATATATACGTACTTGTTTTTCTTCTGGTGCACTTAATAATGCACGTGCATGTCTTTCTGTAATAACGCCATTGATCACACCATCCTGAATATCATCAGGTAAATTTAAAAGACGAATTTTATTTGCAACTGCAGATTGTGATTTACCAATCTTCTTTGCAACCTGTTCTTGAGAAAGATGTGCTTGTTTCATGATCTGCACATAACTCTTAGCTTCTTCAATGGCAGAAAGATCCTGTCTCTGTACATTTTCAATGAGTGCCATTTGTGCAGCTTCATCATCAGATGGTGTTAATACATAACAAGGAATTTCCTGAAATCCTGCTTTTCTACATGCACGGTATCTTCTTTCTCCAGCAATCAATTCAAAGCCATCATCCACTTTTCGAACTGTTAATGGCTGAATCAATCCATTCTGTTGAATGGATTGTGATAGTTCATCTAATTTCTGTTCATCAAAATGAAGACGTGGCTGATAACGAGATGGCTGAATCTTTTCTACAGGAACGGAAATAATTGTATGTTGAATATTATTTTCCATAAATCTATCAAAAAAATTATTTTTCATAGCTTTTCTCCTATAGTGGCTTCTTCTTTATCTGTCCGTAGTTTCTTGGATATGCTGAAGGTGTTTTTTCAACCTTTTTAAATGTAAAGATCTCTCTAGGATCTCCATTCGTTAAAGCTGTTTCTTCTCTTTGATCAAGCTGCATTCCTAAAACAGAAATTGCATGTTTTGCTTCTAAAACTTCTTCATCTCCACGAGAACCTTTCATCGTCACAAAAGAACCGCCAACTTTTACAAGTGGGCAGCATAGTTCAGAAAGTACTCTGAGGTTTGCTACGGCACGTGCTGTAACGGCATCGTATTCTTCACGATGTTCTTTCACGTGTTCTTCACTTCTTTCGTTATATATTTTAATATTTGATAAATGTAATTGAGAAATGACTTCTTCTAAAAATTTACAACGTTTTCCTGTTGGTTCAATTAAAGATACTTCTAGATCTTTTCTCACAATTTTCCATACAACACCTGGAAAACCAGCTCCTGTGCCAACATCTGCTACTTTACCTTGAATAGAATCATTCAAAGGAAGAATGGAATCAAAAAAGTGCTTTTCATACACTTCTTCTCTTTCATCTATCGCAGTCAGATTCATTTTAGAATTCCATTCTTTTAAAAGCTTGGCATATGTATCCAACTGTGTAATCATTTCCTCGGAAATCACTAAATTTCTTTTTTTACATTCTTCAATAAATTTGTCAGGTGTCATTGTATTTTTTACTCCATGGATAATTTTAGCAGACTGTTATAAAAATAAAAGATAAAAATATGTGGAAAACTTTTTTCTCCACAATTTATAAAAGTGAAGTTTGAAATTTCCCACATTTTAAGCCATTTTATGTATTTGCGTTGAAAAATAATTTTTCCACAATTTTATAATTCAATTTGTGTACCAGTAATAAATTCAGAATGAGGCAGTGTTTTTACCCATTCACAGAATGCTCTCCATTCTGGAAGACGATGATTTTTTCTCTGGTTGTAGATTGTCTTTAATGCACGATAGTTTGTTGTCATCTTCGCAGTCAATCTAAATCCAGCTGGATTGGAATATAAAATTTCTAAATACATTTCATTTAATGTATTCATCATTTCAGATACATCTTTTCCTTCATTCTTGAAAGATGTCATTTGTGCCTGAAGCTCATTATATGCTTTTACTTTTTCCTTCATGATTTCAACAATTCTGTTATCTACATAAGGAAGATATGCCTGGTCTAGATCAAACTTTGTAATGCGATGCATTGTTGACTGAGAAGAGATAAAATTCAAAAACTTATAGCGTTCTGCTTCCACCCATGCCTTATTTGAAAATGTAAGATCAAATTGAACAATAATTCCTGTCATAAACTGATCATGACCACTTCCTGCTTTTGAATTTGCTAATGAAAGTGTTGTTTTTGTCACTTCACTTGTTACGGCATTTGTATCAATTGCATAGGAATATTTAGCACCTTTAACAGCTTCCTCAAATCCATATACATTTACATTACTTACTACATCTTCGTATCTCATTTCGCTTTTCCCTTTCCTTGTTTGATTGCAATTGCAAGTACCGCAAGATCTGCAGGGTTGACACCCGAAATCCTTGAAGCCTGTCCCATTGTTGCAGGTTTATATTTCATCAGTTTCTGTCTGCCTTCAATCGATAAATTGTCAACTTCATCATAGTTAAAATCAACACCTAATGAAATAGAATCCATTGCTTTTAATTTACTTGCTTCTCTTCTTGCTTTATCAATATATCCAGCATATTTAATATCAATATCACATTTAGAAGCAATAAAAGAATCTGTTTCTTCATCGATTGTTTCAAATAATTTCTTTGTTTCAATATTAGGTCTTTTCACAAGATTCAAACCATTGATACCACGATGGCCATCTTCATCATATCCACATTCTTTCAAGTACTGATGAATTCTATCATCATCAATTTCAAAGACTGTTTCCTTCAAATGATCTTTCAATCTAGAAAGTTCTGCCTGCTTTCTTTCATATGCTGCATATCTTTCATCACTGATTAGGCCAATACTTCTGCCTTTATCAATCAATCTTTCTTCAGCATTATCATGTCTCAATAATAATCTGAATTCAGCTCTGCTCGTTAATAAACGATATGGTTCTAGTGTACCCTTTGTTGTTAAATCATCTACAAGTACACCAATATATGCTTCATCCCTAGCAAATACAAGTGGCTGCTTTCCATCTAGTTTCATAACAGCATTAATTCCAGCCATAATACCTTGGCCTGCAGCTTCTTCATATCCACTTGTTCCATTGACTTGGCCTGCAGTGAACAGATTTTCAATAATCTTTGATTCAAATGTTGGCTTCATCTGTATTGGATCAATAGCATCATATTCAATTGCATATGCATATTTTTTTATAATTGCATCTTTAAAGCCTGGTAAAGAATGTACCATATGTTCCTGAATATCTCTTGGTAAAGATGTAGAGAATCCTTGGATATATGTTGTATCCATAGACAAAGATTCTGGTTCCAAAAATAATAAATGTCTAGGTTTATCTTTAAAACGAACAAGTTTGTCTTCAATGGATGGACAATATCTTGGTCCAACACCTTTCACAACACCAGAATACATAGATGATTTATTTAAATTGTTTAAAATCCATTCATGTGTTTCTGGAGTTGTATATGTTAAATAACATGGAACCTGATCTTTAAATGCTCGTACATCTTCTTGTCTTGTTGTTTCTGAAAAACGTAAAAATGCATCTGTTCCTGGTTCATATTGTGTTTTAGAAAAATCAATTGATGAAGTTAAGATTCTGGCAGGTGTTCCTGTTTTTAAACGGAATGTATGTAATCCAAGATCACGTAAAGACTGTGATAAATCTTTTGTTGTCTTTTCCATATCTGGACCGCCATCTCTTACTTCAGAAGAAATCATATTCACACCAGCCATATATGTTCCTGTTGTTAAAATAACAATAGAACAGGAAATAAATGAACCATCTGCTAATGTGATACCAGTAATGCGATTATTTTCAGTGTTGATCTTTACTGCCATTGCTTCTTTGACAGTCAGGTTTTCAGTATGAAGACAAACATCCTGCATCATTTTCTTGTATGCAATCTTATCAGACTGTACGCGTAATGCTCTAACACCAGGACCCTTTGCACTATTCAGCATTTTAAACTGTAATGCAGTTTTATCTGCAGTAATTGGCATCTGTCCACCCAATGCATCAATTTCACGTACAACGATACCTTTTGCGGGACCTCCAACAGAAGGATTACAAGGCATTTTACCAATGTTATCAATACTCAATGTGAGTAAGCATGTATTTTTCTTTAATCTTGCAGATGCAAGTGCAGCTTCAATTCCTGCATGTCCTCCACCAATTACAACTATATCAAAATCAACCATTATTTATATCTTCCACCATTTTTTCTACTTCAGGAATTTCTTTATCCTTACTTGCCAGTAACTCAAATACTATGCGACGTTCAAATTTCAATTTCTTAATATAATATCGATACATTGTCACTTTTCCAATGACTTCTCGAATTCTAAGATCTTTATCATTTGCCTGATAAACCAAAGGCAGTGCTATCTTGATCTTTGATTTATCCATATACAGACATTCACTGTTTGATCCACGAATCATTTCCCATCTATTTTCTTTCATTTTCAACTCAGCTAACTTATGGGACAATGCTCTTTCTTTTTCACTGCCTGATTCTTTTCCTATTTTCTTAGAAATAAGTGCAATTTGATGTCTTACAACATCATCTCTAAATATCTCATCAGGATTTTTATCTGGATCTGCACTCCATAGATCAATTCCGTGTTTTTGTGCGGCAGTTAATATTTTTACCGTAACGGAAGGATCACTTCGATCTAAATATGTATAGGATTCTAAGTGATCTGTCAGATCCAAAGAATGAATTTCATCTGGATAAACAGGCGAAATAAAGAATACAACATCCGTAAGATACAGGCAACGCATTGTTTTAGGAATTTCACCTTTTCCTGCTTTTCGAATTGCTTCTTCTAATCGTTGTTTTGTTTCATATCCACATGCTTCACTATATTGATTCCATAATTGATTTAAAGATAATCTTTTTACAGAATCATAGTGTGCATATCCAACGAGTCCTTTTTTTCTGCCATGATTTGGACGCGAAAAGAAGAAAAGAAGATCCCCTTTTCTAAAATCCGCAAATTTCTTTTTATTTGCAAGACGCCAGAATATGATTGTGCGATTTCTGCACAATCGATGATATTCCAGCATCTCACTGTCCGTTACATAAGCAATAGAACCCATAATATATTTCTCTAATCTTTAAAATAATCCATATGTTTCGCCGTTTTCATCAATACCCATATTGATTGCGGCAGGTACCTTTGGTAAACCTGGCATTGTTAATACATTGCCTGTATATGCAACAATAAATCCTGCACCTCTTGAAATATTGATATTTCTTACATGGATTGTAAAGTCAACTGGTCTACCAACTAATTTAGCGTCATCACTTAATGAATTCTGTGTTTTTGCCATACAGATTGGTAACTTGTCCCATCCATATTTTTGATATAAAGCAATTGTTTCTTTTGCTTCATCAGAGAATTCAACATCCTTTGCACCATATACTGTTGTCGCAATCTTGAATATTTTATTTTCAATTGAGTCATTTACATCATAGATAGGTGCATAATGTGTTTCTTCTTTACACTTTTCTACAACGATGGAAGCAAGATCTTTCATACCTTCTCCACCATTTGCCCATCCATCTGCTTCAGCAACTGGATAGTTCTTTTCTTTGCACCAATTCAATAATGCTTCTACTTCAGCCTTTGTATCCTTTGCAAACTTATTGATTGCGATAACAAATGGGACACCAAATGCCTGAATTGATTCAACATGCTTTTCTAGATTTGCAGTACCCTTGAGTAATGCATCTACATTTTCTTCACCTAATGCATCTACTTCAACTCCACCATGCATTTTTAGAGCGCGTACTGTTGCAACAATAACAACTGCATTAGGTTTTAGATTTGCAGCACGACACTTAATATCTAAGAACTTTTCAGCACCTAGATCAGCACCAAATCCAGCTTCTGTAACTACATAATCACTGAGTTTTAATGCAGTTTTTGTAGCAATTACAGAGTTGCATCCATGTGCAATATTTGCAAATGGTCCACCATGAATAAATACTGGTGTGTGCTCAAGTGTCTGTACAAGATTTGGCTTCAATGCTTCTTTCATAACAACTGTTGCTGCACCTGCTGCACCAATATCTTTTACTGTTACTGGTTCACCATCATATGTATATGCAACAACACATTCAGATAATCTCTTTTCGAAATCATGAATGTCATTAGATAAGCAAAGAATTGCCATTACTTCTGTTGCTACTGTAATAACAAAGTGATCTTCACGTTCAACACCATTTGTCTTTTTCTTCTGTGCAATTGTAATATCACGTAAAGTTCTTTCATTCATATCCATACATCTCTTCCATACAACTTTTGCAGGATCAATGTTTAATGGATTTCCCTGGTAGATACTATTATCTAACATTGCAGCAATAAGATTATTTGCTGTAGTAATTGCATGCATGTCTCCTGTGAAATGTAAATTGATAGATTCCATTGGAATGACCTGAGCATAGCCACCGCCTGTAGCTCCACCTTTTAAACCAAATACTGGACCTAAAGAAGGTTCTCTTAAGCAAGCCATTGCCTTTTTACCAATTTTGCTAAGACCATCTACAAGACCAATTGTTGTAGTAGACTTTCCTTCACCTGCTTTTGTTGGAGTAATTGCTGTAACGAGAATTAATTTTCCATCTTTTTCATTTTCAAGATTCAACTGATTGAGATCAATCTTTGCTTTATCTCTTCCATAAGGTTCTAAAGCTTCTTCTTTAATACCTGCTTTTTGTGCAATTTTGTAAATATCTTCTAGTGTAGCTTCCTGAGCAATCTTTAGATCGTTATTCATACCGTATTTTCTCCTTTACATTTTTCTTCGGTCTGACAAAGCATGTGTTAATGTCATTTCATCTGCATAATCTAACATACCACCCGTAGGTAGACCATGCGCAATACGTGTTACTAATACTTCTGGACATTCCGCATGTAATAATTTATTCAAATACATCGCAGTTGTTTCACCATCCATTGTTGTATTTGTAGCTAATATGATTTCTTTTGCATTCTTAGCTCTTTGAATTAATGAATCAATATTCAAATCTTCAGGCATAATGCCTTTTGATGTTGAAATCAATCCATTCAATACATGATACACACCATGATATTCATTTGTTTTTTCCATTGCTAGAACATCTTTTGAACTTTGTACAACAAATATCACTTCATGATTTCTATCAGGATCATTACAAATATCACATGTATCATCCTCTGTTAAATTACCACATTCATTACAATAGTGCAGTTTTTCCTTTACATTTAATAAAGCCTGTGCAAATGCCTGTACTTCTGTATCTTTCCAGTCCAATACATTCAAAGCATATCTCTCTGCACTTTTTTCACCAACACCAGGTAAATTTCTAAAACTATCAATCAGTTCTTGTAAGCTCTTTGGATACATGTATTACATCCCTGGCAGATTTAATCCTGCAGTGAGGCCACCTAATTGATTTTCTCTATCTTCATCGCACTTGCTGACTGCATTATTGAAAGCAATCAGAAGCATATCTTGCAGCATTTCTCTATCATCCATCAATTCTTCTGGAATCGTGATACTCTGACATTCACATTTTCCATTGATCTGGATTTTAATACCATTGGATTCTCCTTCATAAATTGTTGCTTCCAATTTAGATTGTGTCTTTTTTAAGTCAGCCTGCATTTTCTGCGCCTGTCTCATAATCATATTGATATCCATATTCTTTATCTCCTAAACAATTTCTATGTTATCTTCACCAAATAATTCTTTTACTTTTTCTAATGTTGAAGATTCTTCAGAACTTTCTTCTTTATATTTCTCTATTTGAATTGGTTCTGGTAATGTTCCCTCTTTTTTGTGATTTACAAATTCAACTTTTGCTTTTATAAAATCATCTTCCGTAATCGCAAATACTACTTTATCCGTATGCAATACATCTCTCATGAATTCATATATTTCACGATTCATTTTTTCTTCATTGATACGATTTGCGATAGATTGCATTTTTGTATAAAGAAGAATACAGTCATTACCACTCGCAGCTACCTTGCATTCATTTAATACCGTAGTATATTTTCTGTGATTTAAATCTGCATAGCTTCCTATCATTGATAAAGTATTTTCATCTGATACCTTATTTTGTTTATTACATACTAATAATATAGATAACACTTTATCTAAAGGTATCACATCTACCGGCTTAGCCTTAACAACTTCATCAGTTTTTTCTTCAACTGTCTGTTTTACTGGTTCTGAAATAACTGGTGTTCTAACAATTCTTTCTTCTGTATTTAATGGTGAAAAAATATTATGAACTACAGCTGGAATTGCATTCACAATTGGATTTGTTGCTTCCTCTGTTGCTAATGAGAGGCACATTACCTCAAATAC
Organism: Bulleidia sp. HCP3S3_C9; assembly: GCF_052064035.1. Lineage (NCBI taxonomy): Bacteria > Bacillati > Bacillota > Erysipelotrichia > Erysipelotrichales > Erysipelotrichaceae > Bulleidia > Bulleidia sp. HCP3S3_C9. The sequence continues at coordinate 29,056 of NZ_JBQHWJ010000001.1, forward strand.
TCTTGCGGCAGATGTAGATTGTTTATATCTAGATTTTGTATCTAGAAGCTTTTCACAGATCTGCATGCACATAGACGAAGAAATCTTTGAAGATAATGTACTTGCTTCTTCTTGATTCAATACTTTTAACAGTTCTTCTTTCTTGCAGACAGAATATACTGCTGAATCTTTTAGAATATCTATCATTCCATCTGTATATCTAACAAAATCAATACCTTTTTCTTCATAATTTTGAATTCTTGTCAGAATAGAAGCTAAATCTTTATTTAGAATATCTTCAATTAATCCAATTTTTTCACTTGTCGTTGCTAAACCATAGATTCGATCAATTGCATCAACTGTAATTTCATCACTTGTATAAGATGCACATTGGTCCATAATGCTTAATGCATCTCTCATACCGCCATCGCTCAATACAGCAATCATCATCGCAGCATTTTCTTCCATGATGATATTTTCTTTTTTTGCGATATTTAATAAATGATCACGAATTTGATCAGTTCTAACCTTTGTAAAATCATATCTTTGGCATCTAGAAATAATTGTAGGTAATAATTTCTGAGGATCTGTTGTCGCAAGAATAAAGATTACATTTTCTGGTGGTTCCTCTAAAGTTTTTAATAATGCAGAAGAAGCAGCACTTGATAACTGGTGCACCTCATCAATAATATAAACTTTATGTTTTCCTTGCATTGGAGCAAGTCTGCTTCTTTCAATCAGGTCTCTAATATCTTCTACATGTGTTTCATTTGCAGCATTAATTTCAATAATATCTGGATGTGTCCCTGAATTTGCAGCAACACAGTTTTCACACTTTTCACATGGAGCATTTTCTGGATTTTCACAATTTACCGCTTTTGCCAGCAAACGTGCCATTGTTGTTTTTCCAGTACCTCTTGGACCGCAAAATAAGTAAGCATGTCCCACTTTGTTTTCTTTTACCGCATTTTTTATTGATTTAACAATATATTCCTGTCCTACAACTTCTTCGAAAGTTGAGGAACGATATTTTTGATATAGTGCTATTTTTGCCATGTATGTCTCCTGCAGAAATAATTATAACAAAAAACCTGACTTCTAATTCAGGTTTATGTATGGTTTTTATGCTTATTTTTATTTCTTTTTTCTTTGAAGAATGTAGTTAATATTTCTGAGCATTCTTCTTTCATAATATCTGCATATATTTCTTTTGGATATGTATTTAAATGTGGAATTTGCTTTACATGAATCACAGTTTCAAGACATCCACCTTTTGGATCTGAAGTTCCATAATACAAGCGACGTATTCTACTTAATTGAATTAGCCCAGTGCACATCATACATGGTTCTAAAGTGATGTATAAATCACAATCCTGCAAATTCCATGTACCTAATATTTTTTGTGCTTTTGTTAAAGCAAGATGTTCCGCGTGAGATGAAGCTAATTGATCGTGTTCTTTCATGTTATGTGCGCGTGCAATAATTTCACCATTTCTTACTACAACGGCACCAATAGGTACTTCATCAATTTTTTTTGCTTTATAAGCTTCTTTCAAAGCTTCTCTCATATATTCATTTTCACGATTCATAATAATAAAAAAATGGCACACGCGATCAGAGGCTCGTATGGCTGCTACCTTCCGGTCCTGACCAGGTTAGAAACATGACTGCTGTGCCGTTAGTATTATATATGATTCAGCTTTGAAACTCAATCTTTATTTAAATTGTTTCACGTGAAACAAAAATGAGTATCTTACGATACTCATTCAGATTAGAAATTCTTTTTCTTTTCTGCTACTGGAATCACTTTCATTCCACCCATGTATGGACGTAATGGTTCAGGAATTCTAATAGAACCGTCAGCATTCAAGTTGTTTTCTACAAACGCAATTAACATTCTTGGTGGAGCAACAACTGTATTGTTCAATGTATGTGCAAAATAGTTACCCTTTTCACCCTTTACTCGAATACCAAGTCTTCTAGCCTGTGCATCACCTAAGTTAGAGCAAGAACCTACTTCAAAGTATTTTTTCTGACGAGGAGACCAGGCTTCAACGTCACAGCTCTTTACCTTAAGATCAGCAAGGTCACCAGAACAGCATTCCAATGTTCTAACTGGAATATCTAATGATCTGAAGAAATCAACAGAGTTCTTCCATAACTGATCATACCAGTATTTAGAATCTTCTGGTTCACATACTACAACCATTTCCTGTTTTTCAAACTGATGAACTCTATAAAGACCTCTTTCTTCAATACCATGTGCACCTACTTCTTTTCTAAAACATGGAGAATAAGATGTTAATGTATAAGGAAGATCTTCCTTCTTTAAGATTTGTCCAATAAATCTTCCAACCATAGAGTGTTCAGATGTACCAATCAAATAAAGATCTTCACCTTCAATTTTATACATCATGTTCTGCATTTCTGCAAAGCTCATAACTCCACTGACAACATCACCATGGATCATGAATGGTGGTACAAAATATGTAAATCCACGATCAATCATGAAATCACGTGCATAAGCTAGAATGGATGAATGTAATCTAGCAACATTTCCCTTTAAATAATAGAAACCATTACCAGATGTCTTACCAGCTGAATCAATATCAAGACCATCTACCTTTTCAAGGATATCTGTATGATATGGAACTTCAAAATCAGGAACAAATGGTTCACCAAATTTTTCAATTTCCTGGTTCTCACTATCGTCTTTACCAATTGGAACAGATGGATCAATGATATTTGGAATCACATACATTCTCTTTTTGATTTCTTCATTCAATTCAGCTTCTCTCTTTTCGAGAGTCTCCATTTCATCGCCCATTTCTTTTACTTTGGCTTTTACCTGTTCTGCTTCTTCTTTTTTTCCATCACGCATCAATAAGCCAATTTCTTTAGACATCTTGTTACGATCAGCACGTAAAGCATCACCTTTTGCTTTTACAGCTCTGACTTCCTTGTCGAATTCAGCTACTTCATCAACCATTGGAAGCTTTTCATCCTGGAACTTTTTTTTAATATTTTCTTTTACAAGTTCTGGATTTTCACGAATTAATTTAATGTCAATCATGTTTATTCTCCTTTACAAAATAAAAACATCATCCACAAAGGGACGATGTGTGTAATCGCGGTGCCACCCTTTTTGTTTATAGATTGTTTCACGTGAAACAATTTATAAGCCTCTTCATTTCCGTATAACGGTCGGAGCCGGAAAGTATTGGTTTCTCTCAAAGGCGGATTCAATCAAACTGCATCAGTTTTCACCAGCCACTGATTCTCTACAATTTACAGTTTTTCATTACTATTCCTTCTCTACGAATTAAAAACATTTAATCATTCAAGATAGCAATTGTCAAGTCATGAATGGGATGATATTATGAAAAAAATTGAGGTATTTTAAAAATGAAAAGTAAAAGTAATTATGAGAAAAGATTAGAATATAACAATACATATAATAGAAATAATTATCGTTCTTTTTCCATAAGATTACATAATGAAAATGAAGCAGATTTAATTGAATGGATTGAATCACAAGATTCAGTAAAAGAATATCTTCTTTCACTAGTGAGAAAAGATATTGAAAAATCTAAAAAGAAAGAAAAGAAAAAGAAAACATCTAAAAAATAGATGATTATGCATGCATGTTACATACACAATCATCTATTAACTAAAATAAAAAGAATGTCTATGAATTTAATTTATCATAAACATTCTTTTTTATTTATTCTTTTGTTTCCGATGATTCTTCTACCTGATCTTCTTCAGAATCATCTTCTGGATCTAAGATAGCCACGTTAGAAACGCCTTCTCCATCTTTGATATTAATAAACTTAACACCAATTGTATTTCTGCCTACAACAGATACTTGTTTCAAAGAAATACGAATGATAATACCTGCATCAGTCATAATCATACAGTCTTCATCACCATTGATACTTCTCATTGCAACTAGCTCACCAGTTTTATCTGTCAGATTTGCAGTTCTTACACCCTTTGCACCACGACTTGTAATGCGATAATCACTTAAATCAGACTTTTTGCCAAATCCATTCTTTGTGATTGTAAGAATATATTTTCCTTCTTCATTTGTAGCTAAGCCAATGACTTCACCACCATCAACATTGAATCCTTTTACACCCTTTGCTGCTCTACTTAAAGGACGTACTGTTTCTTCATTGAATCTAACAGCTTTGCCATTGCTTCCTGCAATGATAATTTCCGCATGACCACTTGTAGCCTTAACAAATGCTAATGCATCATCATCATTAAACTTGATTGCAATCTTACCGTTTTTATTGATGTTTTCAAATTTTTCTACAGATGTTCTCTTTACAAGACCCTTCTTTGTCGCAAAGAATAGATATTTTTTTTCTTCGGAGTCGCTGTAAGGAACCAAAGCACAAACTTTTTCATCTCTAGAAATAGATAATAAGTTAATGATTGGCAATCCCTTAGAAGTTCTAGAAAATTGAGGAATGTTATATCCCTTGATTCTGAATACTCTACCTGAATTAGTGAAAATCAGTAAATTATCATGCGTAGACATATGAATGAATAATTCGATATTGTCATCCTTATTCAAATCCATTCCCTTGATACCTTTACCGCCTCTATTCTGTACTTTATATGTATCAGATGTCATTCTCTTGATATAGCCATTTGAAGACATTGTAATAACGATATCATCCACAGGAATCAGATCTTCATCTTCCATTTCTGCAGAACCTTCAATAATGGTTGTTCTTCTTTCATCAGCATATTTAATCTTCACTTCAGTTAATTCATCTTCAATGATTTTTTCAACGCGCCAATGATTTGCGAGAATATCCTTAAAGTCTGCAATCTTCACTAATAAATCCTGGTATTCACTTTCAATTTTTTCACGTGCCAGACCTGTCAATCTTCTAAACTGCATATCTAGAATTGCTTTGCATTGAATATCAGATAAGCTGAATTGTTCCTGCATTCTACTTGTTGCTTCTGCATCATCTCTAGAAGAACGAATAATATGAATTATTTCATCTAAATGATCAACCGCAATTCTTAAACCTTCTAAAATATGTGCTCTTGCTTCAGCTTTTTTCAAATCATATTTTGTACGATTAACAATAACTTCATCCTGATGATCAATATATCCCTGTATCATCTCTTTCATTGAAGCAGTTCTAGGAACCTTATCAAACAATACAACGTTATTCACACTGAAATTAGACTGTAGAGGAGATAATTTATACAACTGATTTAAAATCACTTCAGGCTGTACATCTTTTCTCAATTCCATAACAACTCTAACACCATTCATGTTAGATTCATCTCTAAGATCAGTGATACCTTCAATTTGCTTTTCACGTGCAAGTGCAGCTATTTTTTCAACCATGCTTGCTTTATTTACAGCGTAAGGAATTTCCGTAATAATAATTCTTCCTTTACCATTAGGCATTCTATCAATTTCAGTTTTCCCACGCATAATGATAGAACCTTTCCCCGTTTCAAATGCTTTACGAATGGCAGATTTTCCTACAATATATCCACCCGTTGGAAAGTCAGGTCCTTTGATATATTCCATCAGTTCTGTCGTTGTAATTTCAGGATTATGCATCTGTGCAATGATGGCATCAATTGTTTCTCCTAAGTTATGAGGAGCAACATTTGTAGCCATACCAACCGCAATACCCATAGAACCGTTAACAAGTAAATTAGGCATTCTTGCAGGCAATACATCAGGTTCAAGATCTTCGCCTTCATAGTTAGGTGTCATCTTAACCGTTTCTTTTTCCAGATCTCTCAGCATTTCCATAGAAATCTTAGATAGACGAGCTTCTGTATAACGCATCGCAGCAGCACCATCACCATCCATAGAACCAAAGTTACCATGTCCATCAATCAGCATTTCTCTCATATTCCATGATTGCGCCATATATACCAATGCACCATAGATAGAAGAGTCACCATGAGGGTGATATTTACCCATTGTCTCACCAACAATACGCGCACATTTACGGTATGGCTTATCTGGTGTGTTATTCATTTCATTCATTGCGAATAAAATTCTTCTTTGAACTGGCTTTAAACCATCTCTAACATCAGGCAATGCACGAGAAACAATAACTGACATAGAATAGTCAATAAAGTCTCTCTTCATTTCTTTCGTTAAACTTTCTTCTGTAATTTTTCCTGGGTCAAATTTTGACTCATCAAATTCCATAAAATCATCTCTAGCCATTCATTGACCTCCTTAAATATCCAATTCTGCGAATTTCGCATTTTCAATAATGTAGTTTTTTCTAGGCTCTACTTCATCACCCATAAAAATACTGAAATATTCATCTGCCTTTTCAGCATCATCAATATTTACACGAATTAATGTACGGTTCTTAGGATCCATTGTTGTTTCCCATAGCTGTTCCGCATTCATTTCACCAAGACCTTTATAACGCTGCGTAGAGATACGATCTCCTAATTCTTCTCTAATACGCTCCATCTGTTGTTCCGTATATGCATAACGTACTGTATTCCCCTTCTGTGCCTTATAGAGAGGAGGCTGTGCGATATATACATGTCCCTGTTCAATAATAGAACGCATATAACGATAGAAGAATGTTAATAATAGAATACGAATATGAGCACCATCGACATCGGCATCGGTCATGATAACAATTTTGTTATATCTCAATTTAGAAGGATCTGTTTCTTCTAAGAAACCACATCCAAAAGCTGTAATCATAGAACGAATTTCATTATTATCAAATACACGTGCCTGTCTAGCTTTTTCTACATTCAAAATCTTACCTCTTAAAGGTAGAATTGCCTGGAAATGAGAATCTCTGCCCTGCTTAGCTGAACCGCCGGCAGAGTCACCTTCGACAATATAGATTTCACAGATACTAGCATCTTTAGAAGAACAATCTGAAAGTTTTCCAGGAAGAGAAGAAACTTCCAATGCAGACTTTCTTCTTGTTGCTTCTCTTGCTTTTTTTGCAGCAACACGTGCTTGTGAAGCTACCATAGCCTTTTCAACGATTGCTTTACCTTGATCAGGATTTTCTAATAAGAATCTTTCCAGCTGTGCTCCAAAAATATCTGAAACAATTTTTCTTACAACTGTATTACCAAGCTTTGTTTTCGTCTGTCCTTCATATTGAGGATCTGGATGCTTGATAGAAATAACTGCAGTAATCCCTTCTCTACAGTCATCTGCAGATAGATTATCATCTTTATCCTTTAGAATCTTTGCATCTCTAGCATACTTGTTAATTGTTCTGCTTAAAGCATTATTAAAGCCTTCTAAGTGTGTTCCACCTTCAACAGTATTGATATTATTACAGAAAGTATAGATTGCTGGATTATAGCCATCGTTATACTGACAAGCTACTTCTACCTGAATATCTTTTTCATATCCTTCAGCATAGATGACATCTTGATGTACAACTGTTTTAGATTTATTTAAATATTCAATATACTGCTTTAATCCACCTTCAAAATAGAAATCATAATGCTTCTTTTTATCTTCTTCCTGTCTTTCATCATTGAATACAAGACGGATACCTTTATTTAAGAAAGCAAGCTGTCTTAAACGGTCACGAATAATTTCATGGTCATATACAGTTGTTTCAGTGAAAATCGTTGGATCAGCAAGGAATTTAACAACAGAACCATGTTTACTTTCATCACATGTTCCAATTTCTTTTAATTCACCTACAGGATGACCTCCATTTTCAAATCTTAGATAGTATTCTTTACCATCATGATATACATGTACTTCAAGCCAAGAAGAAAGCGCATTCACAACTGACGCGCCTACACCATGTAAACCACCAGAATACTTGTAGGCACCGCCACCAAACTTACCGCCAGCATGTAAAACAGTAAAAATCGTTTCAATTGTAGATTTACCTGTCTTACTGTTTTTACCCGTAGGCATACCACGACCATCATCTTCAACAGTAACTGCGTTATTTTCGTCAATCGTAACTGTCACTGTAGAAGCATATCCCGCCATAGCTTCATCAATACCATTATCAACGATTTCCCATACTAAATGATGCAGACCTTTTGATGATGTAGAAGCAATGTACATACCTGGTCTTTTGCGAACTGCTTCTAGACCTTCCAGAACCTGAATTTCAGAGTCATTATATTCCTCAGTTACTTTAGAATCTAAAGTACCGCCAATGACTGCTTCACTTCCATCTTCAGTTTTTATAACGATTCCTTTTTCATCACTCATACATTACCTCCTGTCGTATTTATAATATTTCCATCAGCCACTTTAAATATCTTCATATTCTCATTTCTGAGAAATTCAGGTATTTCTGTCGTAGTGATGATACATTGATAAGATTTACTTACCATTTCTATTAATCTCTTTTGTCTTTCATAATCCAGTTCACTTAATACATCATCCAGCAATAATACTGGCTGCTTATGTGTTTGTTTCGTTATGAAATTTAAAAGAGCCATTTTAAATGAAAGAACTGTCATTCTTTTTTGTCCCTGTGAAGAGATTTGAATCAAAGGCTCATGATTCATTTCAAATAACATATCTTCACGATGAATTCCAAAAGAAGTTACATGATTCTCAATATCCTTCTGGCGATTGTTTCTATGTCCCAATAAGATATTTTCATAAGAAATATCACTGTCTAAACAACATTTATATTTTAAATGTACATCCACAGGATCATCAGATAACCTGTGATAAATATTTGTAATATAAGAATCTATGCTATCAATAAAATTCTTTCTTTCCTGAATGATCATAAATTCATATTTAGAAATATTTTCATCAAATGTATCTAACAGTAACTGGTTTACAGTTTGTTGTTTTAAAAGACTGTTTCTTTGTTTTAACGTTGTTTGAAATTTTGATAAAGCTAATAGATACGTATTAGAAATTTTTGATATTTCCTGATCCATTACTTTTCTTCTTTCTTTTGGAAAATCAGAAAAAATATTCAGATCATCAGGTGAAAAAAGAACAACATTCAGCATTCCAACAAATTCACTGCTTTTCTTAACTGGTTGATGACGAACCAATAGAGTCTTTCCCTTTAAATGAATCACGCATTCAATTTCATTACTCTTTTCTCCATCAAGAAACGTACATTTAATATCAGAAAACAATTCGCCTTTTTTGATTAACTGTTTATCATCTAAAATACGATGACTTCTAGTAAGAGATAGATAAACAAGACTTTCTAGTAGATTTGTTTTTCCTTGCGCATTCTTTCCAGTAATTACATTCATTCCCTGATAAAAATCAATGGAAGAATATTTATAATTTCTGAAATTACGTAAAGTTACATTCTGAATGATCATCCAACAACAAGTTTTCTTCCTTCTACTGTTACTGTGTCACCAGGATATAATTTTCTACCTCTACGATTTTCTTCAATGCCATTGACGAGAACCTTATTTTCCATTAAATAGATCTTCGCTTCGCCACCAGTAGAAATGATATTAGACATCTTTAAGAACTGATCTAATTTAATGTATTCTTTGTTTAATTTTTCCATAGAATTCTCCTTTATTCAGGCACATAAAAAACCTTATAAATTATATCATAAAACCTCTTAAAAGTCCTTTGTTTATCACACTTTTCTAAAGATATTACAATATATTTACAAGGTTAAAATAATTAAAGAAATCAGTTATAAGTTCTAACTGGAAGAACTAACTGGATCACGCTGTCATCATCTAGATTTTTAAGAATAAATGGCTTCATTTCACCAGTGAATTCAATGATGATTTCATCATCTTTTAAAGCTTTAGCGGCATCCATTACATAGTTTCCAGAAAAAGAAATATTCAATGGATCACCTGTCCATTCAGCATTTAATACTTCTCTTGATTCACCAATTTCCTGTGATTTGTTTGTAATCACAACTTCATCTACAGAACACTGCAGTTTATTGATTGTCATATTATCATTCTTGATGAATGTTGTACGGTCAATTGCCTTGATCAGATCCTGACGATTCATCTTTAAAGTATATGAGAATGATGAAGGAATCAAACGATCTGTTTCTGGATATCCACCATCTAATAATCTTGATTGTAAGATCATATCATCAATAACAAATTGTACTTTCTTATTATTCTGATAAATAGAAATTGTATCATTGCTTGTTAACATTGTTGTTTTCACTTCATTTAATGATTTAGAAGGAATTGTAATGTTAAATGAATGAGATGTTTCTAAATGAAGCACTTTCTTTGCTAAACGATATGAGTCAGTCGCTGTAATGACCAATTCATTTTCATTCAGCTTAAAGTTAACACCTGTTAATACAGGTCTAGTTTCTTTTAAGCTGGCCGCAAATGCCGTTTCTTCAATAATAGAAGCTAATTCACTCTGCTTCATAACAATAGGTTCTTCTGGTAAAGAGAAATCAATCTTTGGATAATCATAGACGTTCATGCCATTGATCTTAAATACTGCAGAAGCACCAGAGAATCTTGTTAAAGATCCATCAATGATTTCTACCTGTACATTTTCACTGTCGATCTTCTTAACGATATCTAATACATACTTAGAATCAATTAAGATGGATCCTTCTTCTGTAATGTTTAAATTGTTATCTTCATTCTTTTGAATTGTTTTCTGAATTGAAATATCAGAATCACTGCCAGTGAGAATCAAGGAATCATTTTTTGCTTCAATTTTGATACCTCTTAAACTTGCCTGCGGTGAATTTGAGAATACTGCGTGGGATACGATAGATAATGCATTGGATAATTCATTTTTATTAATGTTGAAGTTCATAAGCCTTCCTCCCTGTTATGTATATTTATTAATAATAAGTTTATTGTTATTAAGAGTGTGGAAATTGTGGAAAACTCTAAATTTCAGCTTAATAACAATAAAATTTTAGCATTTTCGTGTGTTGATATAAAGTGGATAAAATTGTGGAAACTATAATAGCTGCTTCTCTATTTCATCAATTGCATTCTTAAATGCAGTATCTTTCTGAAGCTGCTTTTCTACTTTTGTACAAGCAGAAATGATTGTTGAGTGATCTCTTCCACCAAATTCATCACCAATCTTAATATATGGAATGTCAAGCAGTTTTCTGCATAGATAGATTGATATCTGTCTAGCATTGCTGATATTCTTTGTACGTGTTTTAGATGTAATCTGTTGTCTTGTCAAACCATAATAGTCCGCAACGACTTTAATGATTTTCTTAGGAGATAAACCAGTTTTATCAGAAACAACAGCCTGGTTTTTCAATGCATTCATGACAGTCTCAAATTTAATGCATCCGCCATCCGGCTGAAATTCAATTGCATAGAATAAAACACGATTCCAAGCCCCTTCTAGATCTCTAACATTGCCAGAAAAATTAGATGCGATATAAGCCAATCCTTCTTGATCAACATCATCGATTCCATATCCATTCTGCTTGATTTTACTTTGTAGAATCGCAAGAGATGTTTCAAATTCAGGGGAATCAATGCCTACAGATAAACCAGAAGAAAATCTAGATATCAGACGACCTTCCAGACCTTTGATTTCACGAGGCTGACGATCAGAAGCAATACAAACCTGTTTCTTGTTATTTACAAGCTCGTTATAAATCGTAAAGAAGATTTCATGTGATTTTTCTTTTCCTGCCAGGAATTGAATATCATCGACAAGCAATAAATCAACGTTATACATATAATGTTTGAATTCTTCAATACGATTATCACGTATTGCATTGACTACCGTTTCTACAAACTTCAAAGATTCAGTATAGTACACCTTCTTTGATGGATCGTTCTTTAATACATAATTGGCAATAGACATCAATAAATGTGTTTTACCAAGTCCTGAGTTACCATAAATAAATAATGGATTAAAGAATTTACCAGGATTCAAAGCACAAGCTAAAGCAGCAGCCTGTGATTCTTTATTACAGTCACCAACGATAAAGTTATCGAATGTACGATCCTTTTGAATGGGCATAGATTGAAAATCAATGTCGTTGTATGAAGGAACTGGTGTAAGAATCGATTTTTCATCTGGTAGTTCATGTTCCTGATAGACTTCAAGAATGATCGTATGATCTAAATGAAGTACATCAATAAAACAAGGTACAATGACATCTGACTGACTTTGTAATATCTGTTTAGAGATAATATTAGGTGCAACCAGGATTGCTTTGTCCGTAGTTAATTGATGCAGCGAACAAGGCTTATAAAAGTTATTGATAATTTCGGAATCAACATTCTGATTCGTATGCATGTAATCGAGAACTTTATTCCAAACATCTAAAAGATATTGATCTTTTGTAAAATTCATATAAAAAACTCCAAAATATTTCTTAATAGCTTATATATTCTAATTCTAAAATTGTGGAAAAGATATAAATAATTGTGGATAATTTTTTTATTCACAATTTATGCACATGTAAAATAATGCATAAAATAAAGGAAATAATGACTTTTCCACAATTTTCAACAAAATTCAAATGTTGATTAATTGTGGAATAATAATCAACAGTGTGGAAAAATCAGAAAATTGTTGAAAATTAGAAAAAACCTCAAAATAATACACAATAATCAACAACTAAATAATGGCTTATTTATTACAAAATATGAGTTTTCCACAATTTTCCACAATTGTGGAAAACTGTAATTGTGGATGTGGGGATTAGCTGTGGAAAACTGTTTTTAAAAAATTTGATAAAACTTTAAATTCTGGCATAAATATCATGTATTTTACATATTGTCGATATTGTTGATAAAAAAAGACTTCATATAATGCAGTAAAAGTAATAAACAATTGTGGAAAAAAATGAGAATGGCCGTTAATTTAAGCAACAATAATAAAAAAGGTAATAATATCGATTCACAGAAGAACTGATAATATTACCTTTCCCTTTTCATGATTTTGAATGTCCGGTTCAAAAAATAAAAGGAGTTTAACATGAATAATGATAACATATTTATCAAATAAATTTTAAGCATGATTGATGATGAATGTCTAAGTCATTATTATATTTTTTTATTATCTTTCCTTCAAAGCTTTGCAAGCCCATAAAAAAACCACTGTTTTGTAACAGTGGTCATTTTCTTATTCACCCATTGTATCGTCAGACATATCTTCGATTTCTTCAGGTTCTTCATCTGGAACATACTTGATAACAAGATGTCTATTTGTTCCTTCCCCTTCAGATTCCGTAGAAATGTTATGCCAGTCATTTAATGTCTGATGAATCACTTTACGTTCATCATTAGGCATTGGATCAAGTTCTACATTTACATGAGATCTTTGAACCTGTTTGGCAATTCTTTTACCCATTGCTCTTAATTTGTAATAACGTTCATCTTTGTAATGATTTACGTCAATCAATACATCGATTCTCTTCTTGAATTCAGCATTCACTGCAGCTCTTACTACAGTATTGAAAGCAGATAATGTCTTACCCATCTTACCAATCAATACAGCGTTGTTATCAGCATTTAAGTTAATGATGAATCCATCATTCTTTTCTTCCAGTGCAACTTCAATATCTAAATCAATACCAGTAAAGAAGTCTCCAAGATAATCAAAGATAAATTCCTTTACATCTTCCATTGAAAATACATTCGCTGTAATAGATTTACCAATACCTAATACACCATCTTTTTCTTCTAAGATTGTGTATGAGAGATTTTCAACAGAACAACCCTTTTCTTCTGCAGCCTGTTCTAAGATTTCTTCAATTGTTTTAGCGGAATAAGAAGTCATTATCTTGCTCCTTTCTTATTTGCATTGTTTTTATCAATAATCTTTTGAACAACTAAAGTCTTAATAATATTAACCAATGAGTTAATAGCCCAGTATAGAGCCATAGCACTTGGCCACATCAAACCAAACATCATGATCATTGCCATCAGATAGATCTGCATGAACTTCATTGACTTGTTTTCAGGAATATCAGGTCTTCTATGATGTTTTGCTGCTTCAGCTTCAGCCTTCTTCTTCTGAATCATCTGAGGAAGCTTCATTGATAAGAACTGACATACTGCCATGAAGATAAATAGTAATAAATACATCCATCCAGCTGCATCACCCTTCAATGCACCCTGGATACCTGTTAATGGAGTAGAATCCATCTTCATTCCTAAGAATGAACCAGTTTGAACAGCTTCACTTCTCTGAACAGCCATATACATAGCCATTAAGATTGGGAACTGAATAAATGTAACTAATAATGTACCAGTTGGAGAAATATTGTACTTCTTGTATAGTGCCTGCATTTCAGCAGCTTGACGCATCTTAGAAGTATCATCATCTCTTCCTTCATATTTACGCTGAATCTTTTCAAGTTCAGGCTGGATCAATTGCATCTGTTGTGTCGCAATTGTTGATTTATAAGTAGCTAAAGCAACAATACCATTAACTAAGATTGTAATTGCGATGATAGCTCCACCAACTGTAATCTTAGGAGCTAAAATATTGATTAGCTTACTTAATGGATATACGAAGATTGCGCTGAACCAGTTTTCATCAGCCATAATGCTTGAGAATGTAGTATCGTTTGTGATTAAAATAATATTGTTATTGGCATCTCTTGGAACGGTACAACCTACTGTCATAACCACAAATAACATGAGGCAAGACCACTTCAAGATTTTTTTCATGCGGGGACTTAATTTCATTACCCTTCTCCTTATTCATTTAACTACAACATTGTAGCTTTATTAAATAGTTTTTCCAAGCTATTTTTATTTGTAAGATAATCGTTTTCTTTATATCCAAATCTTACAATAATGACAGCGTCGTATTTGCATGTTTCAAAGTCAATTAGATTCTGACACATCATACGAACCTGTCTTTTCAATTTGTTTCTTACTACCGCATTTCCTATCTTTTTAGACAGTGTAATTCCAATACGATTCATTTCTTCTTTTTTAGGTCGATAGTATAAAGCATATTGATGATTTGTAACTTTTTTTCCAGTATGAATCAATTCCTGGAATTCTTGAGATTTCTTGACACGGTTTATTTTTTTCATATGAAAACCTCAAAATTGAAAAAAAACCACCTTGTCGGCGGTTTAAGCAGATAAGACCTTTCTTCCCTTAGCACGTCTTCTTGCAAGGACCTTACGTCCGCCGACTGTTGCCATACGGGCCCTAAAGCCATGAGTGGCTTTGTTCTTTTTCTTGCTTGGTTGGTATGTTCTCTTCATTCATGCCACCTCCATTCATAAATTTTTCTACATGTTATAGAAAACAAACGCTATAAAATAATATCTTTTGTGTAGATAATTGTCAATAAACAACAGAAAAAGAATCTATGAATTTTCACAGATTCTTTGATATCATTTTTCAATACTGTAATATTCTTCAAATGTATAGTTTGGATCATTCAACTCAACACCCTTATTATAGATAGCATTTGCGACATCTACACCGACATATCTATAATGCCAAGGTTCAAAATTAACACCTGTAATACTTTCTTTTCCTTCAGGATATCTTTGAATAAATCCATACTCATGTGCATGTGCAAATAGCCATTGACCAGCTGGTGTATCTTTAAATGAAACTGTGTTATTGATATTTGTTGGATTATCTGTGAAATCAAGTGCTAGACCAGTCTGATGTTCATTGTAGCCAGCCAGGAAACCATTTGCCTTTGCATATTCTTCTCCATTCATAGAAATAATATCCATTGCACGTTCTTCGATTTCTTTGTAATTCATATATCCACTTGTTACTGTCAATGAAATACCTTCACTTTCCGCAGCAGCTTTCATCTGTTTTGCCATTTCACCAGCTTCCGCATTTACTTGAATGACATCAGTTGTACTGTTCAGATAAGGTGTAGCTAAATTTGCAGGAACATAATCTTTACTCAATGCATGCTGGAAATCAACAAGAAGCTGGAAAGAATTTAAATCCGTTAATTCCGCAGGTAATTGATTTTCTGTAACAGAAGTAGATGGTTCAAGTGTTGGAACCAGTGTTGGTTTTGCGGCTTTTTTAATTTCTTCTCTATTTTTGTATGCATACATACTTAAAAATAACAAAGAAATGGATAAAACAAGCAATACAGAAAGGATGATAATAATCGTCGTTTTTTTCTTGGATTTCTGCTGCTTTTTTTCTTCTTTTTCAATTGCTTCATGAATCTTTAGATCAGCAGCTGTTTTTTCCAATTCTCTAAAAACATCATCAACTTTCTTTTCTTCCATCAATTCTTTTGAATCAGGAATATTATCAAATAATGATGTAGAAGTATTCGGTCTAACGATCTTATCATTTATTGTATTATCATCTGTTCCATTCTCTAATTCAAAATCAATATCAGGAAATGGTGCTTTTTTACTTTCAATTTTTATATTTTTCAATTCTTTTTCAAATGTATCTTCTTTATTTGCCATAAAACCATTTTATATGGAAAACAAGAAAAAGAGAAATCATTTCACAAGATTTTCAGATTTTGAAGGAAAATGCGCTATAATTTAAAGCTAAGTTTTGTATAATTTACGAAGAGGTGAAAGAAATGCAAATTATTATTTATCTTATCTTAGTATTAATGATTGTTAGAATGTTTCTAATGAGTAAAAGAACAAATAAAAGTAAAAAATTAATTGATGTAGTTAATTCTGTTGGTGATAAAGTAGAATTCTTTGAAAATATGAAGCAGTTTGAAGAAGAAATGAAGGATGATAATGAATTTTTAAATAAGGGAAGAGTTATTCATCTTTGGGGGTTAGCTTTCCATAATGAATTTGAAGAATTTGATGAAGTAATGAATTCTATTGATGTAGATCGAATGATGACACATGAAAAAGATGGTTCTGTAAAAATTACAGAAAATGAAGATGCGTTCTTTTATTTATACTTAGGAATTCCAAATATTCTTGAAAAAGATGGAAAGCCTGACTATAGAAGAAAGCTGAATGAAAAGATGGACCAGTATAAAGATATTTTAAAAAATCAGCTTGTACGTGTAGAAGCTGAAGCTATTAATCAATTCTATGAAAAAGAAGGTGATCAGGGATTAGCTTTCTATGAATCTTTATTAGCTGGTGATTATAGTCAATATCAATATTCCAAATCTTTAATTGGTTTATATAAGAACATTGCAAATGCAACAGCAGCAGTCATCTATAAAGAAAATGATCAAACTGAAAAGTATGAGGAATGTAAACCAATGCTGGAAAATTTCGCAAAGAGTGGTATTGGTGAAAGATGGATGAAACAGCTTGGTCTAGAAGTGAGTGCTCCAGTAGAAGAAGAGGAATTTGATAACATCGAAGAAAAAGAGGAGGATCAATGAAATTAATTGTAGGTTTGGGAAATCCTGGAAAAGAATATGAAAATACAAGACATAATTCTGGCTTTTTAGCTATGGATCGTCTTTTAGATAAATGTAATGTTGCTTCCACAACAAAAAAATGGAATGCATTGATTGCAAATGTTAAAGTGGATGGTGAATCTGTATTATTGATGAAACCACTCACATATATGAATGAATCAGGAAATGCGGTTATTCAGGCTGTAAATTATTATCATATTGACCCATCAGATATTCTAGTTATGCATGATGATATGGATTTGCCTACAGGATCAGTAAGAATTCGTAAGAATGGATCAGCAGGTGGTCAAAAAGGAATGAAATCTATTATTGCGCATGTAGGTACAACAGATATTCCTAGAATTCGTATTGGTGTAGGACATTCTGATAAAGGAAATCATAAATTAGTACCTGACTGGGTATTATCTCCAGTTCCAAAAAGTGAAAAAGCTGATTTTGACAATGCATTGCAGAATAGTGCAGATGCGGCATATGCATGGATTACACAGCCTATGGATAAAGTCATGAATCAGTACAATATTAAAAAGTAATATGTCAAACAATAAAATGCCTCAATGGCTTTTAAAACAGTTAGAAGATAATCCGGCAGTATCATTGTTAGATAAAAATCTATCTGATCTGCCATTAACTTCTACGATCCAGGAAGCTCTTGTCATTGCAACTTCATACAAGCATCGACCAAGATCTATTCTTGTGGTAAAAAAGAATTTGTATCAAGCACAGCGTCTATATGAAAGAATTTCTTCTTTCCTCGAAGATGATGAATGTGCTCTTTTTGCGTCGAATGAGTCATTACGTGTAGAAGCAATTGCATCTTCTCCTGAAATGAGTGCAATCAAAGTTGAAACAATGTCTTCTTTACTGGAAAATCCACATCAGGTCGTTGTGACTTGTCCAAGTGCTTTACTTCGTTTCCTGCCATCTTCTGAAAACTTTAAAGACTGTATTATCAATATTAAAGTAGGGGAAGAAATGGATATGGATCAATTGAAAATAAAATTGATTCATGGAGGTTATTCTCAAACTTCCCATGTCGATCAGCCTCTTTCTTTTGCGGCTAGAGGTGGAATTGTTGATGTGTATTCCATTAACTATGATCATCCAATTCGTATTGAATTTTTTGATACTGAAATTGACAGTATTCGTTTCTTTGATGAAGGCAGTCAAAAAACAATCAAACAGGTAAAAGAAGTTAAGATTGTTCCAGCATCAGATGTACTTTTTACAGATGCAGAAATTGAAGAAATCAAAACGAAAGCAGCTGCTTTATTAGAAAATAATGCAAATCCTGAAATTGAAGCAGATTTAGATGCACTGGAAAATCATATTTTTGAAAAACGAATGTACCCATATACTGCTTTATTAGATCATGCAAGTGGAATATGGGAATATATGGATACACCAGTCATCATTCTTTCAGATCCATCTGAAGTAACTGCTTCTATTAAACATTTCTTAGAAGATTCCATACAATATGTGCAAGAAATGGTTCAGGAAGGAAAGATGCTTCCAAAGTATTCTTTATTTCATGAATATTCTAGAATTGCATTAGATTGTAAAAGAATCAAAGAAGATCCATTCATTGATAATATTTCTAATATTCATGAAGTAAATATTCCAAATGAAACATTAGATGTTCGCTTAAAGATGATCAATACACCAGAAAAGAATGTCTTGGCTTTAAATGAAAAAGAAATTGAACGAGTCATTCATACATGTATGGAAGAACATATTCCATATCAGATGATTGATGCTGAAAGTGAAATCAAAGATGGTATCAATATTTATCTTGCAGACTATATGCAAGGATTTCAGATAGGGGATCATTTTCATGTCTATACAGCAAGTGAAATCTTTGAAATTCATCATCATCGTGGAAGATATGAAAATAAGTTTAGAAATGCTGAAGTTCTGCATCACTATGAAGATCTTTCACCAGGAGACTATATCGTTCATGCAACGTATGGTGTAGGACAGTACGTAGGAATTGAAACAAGAGAATTCCAAGGTGTAAAAAGAGATTTTATTAAAGTTATATATCGTGGAAATGCAGAATTACTTGTTCCATTAGAACAGTTCAAACTTGTACGTAAGTTTGTATCTCGTGAAGGTGTTGTTCCTAGATTAAATAAACTCGGCAGTGGGGACTGGGAAAAGACAAAAAAGAGATTACAGGAAAACGTTGCACATATTGCGGATCGTTTAATATCTTTATATGCAAATAGAGAAACACATATTGGTCATGCATTTTCAAAAGATACACCTGATCAGAAAATTTTTGAAGATGCGTTTATGTTTGAATTAACACCAGATCAGAAAAAAGCAGTGAAAGATATTAAAAAAGATATGGAAAGTGATAAACCAATGGATCGACTTGTATGCGGTGATGTTGGTTTTGGTAAAACAGAAGTATCTGTCATTGCTTCTTTTAAAGCTGTCAGTGATAACAAACAGGTTGCGATGCTATGTCCAACAACAATCCTGGCAGAACAGCACTACAAGACATTTACAAAGCGATATAAAGGATATCCTGTTGAAATACGTGTATTGAATCGTTTTGTATCACAAAGTGAAGTGAAGAAAACGTTAAAAGATCTTGAAGAAGGCAGAGTTGATATTGTTATTGGAACACATCGTTTATTAAGTAAAGATATTAAGTTTAAAGATCTTGGTCTTTTAATCATTGATGAAGAACAGCGTTTTGGTGTGGAACATAAAGAAAGAATCAAGGAAATGAAAAATGGAATTGATGTATTGACACTCAGTGCAACGCCAATTCCACGTACATTACAGATGTCTCTTGTTGGAATTCGTCAATTGTCTCAATTAGAAACACCTCCAATGAATCGTTATTCTGTTCAGACATATGTTGTTGAAAAGAATGATGGATTAATTCAGAATGCGATTGAAAAAGAATTGAGTCGAAATGGACAGGTTTTCTATTTATATAACAACATCGAACAAATCTATAACCGTGTCAGAAAACTGCAGCACTTACTTCCAGAAGCAAGAATTGGCTGTGTTCATGGACAGATGGAAAGAGAAGAAATAGAAGATATTATGCTTCAATTTAACCAGCATGAAATTGATGTTCTTGTCTGTACAACAATCGTTGAAAATGGAATTGATGTTCCAAATGCAAATACAATTCTGATTGAAGATGCACAAAACTTTGGTTTAGCACAAATCTATCAGATCAAGGGAAGAGTTGGCAGAAGTGATCGACTTGCCTATGCATATTTAATGATTCCAGAACGACATCAATTAACAGAAATCGCGCAAAAGAGATTAACTGCAGTCAAAGAATTTGCATCTCTTGGCTCAGGCTATAAGATTGCGATGCGAGATTTAACAATTCGAGGTGCAGGGGATCTATTAGGACCATCTCAATCAGGTTTTATTGATACGGTTGGTATTGATATGTATATTGAGATGCTGGAAGAAGCAATTGAAGCCAAAAAGAGTGGAAAAGAAATTGTCCATGAAGAAGTAAAACCTAATCCTAGTATTTCAAAATCCAGCTACATTCCAAATGGGTTTACAAATGATGATTTTGATAAACTGGATATGTATCAAAAGCTAGATAAACTAGATAGCAAGGAACAATTAAAAGCATATCGCAGTGAAATTGAAGATCAGTATGGAAAACTTCCAAAGGAAGTCAGATCTTTATTTGAAAAGAAAGAGTTAGATATTGCATTGAAAGAGGCAATTGTGCAATCTTATCGAGAAGTAAAGAATCAAATGGAAATTACATTCTCTTCTTTATATTCGCAGCATGTTGATGGTGTGAAATTGTTTGAATCTTTCACTAAAATTTCAAAAGATATCACAATTCGATATGCAAATCAGTGTATTATAGTGTTACTGCCAAAGGGTAAAAATGATTTAAAAATGGCTGTAGAATGCATTGAAAAGGCAAAGGAATCTGTACATGAGAATCGATAAGTTTTTAAAAGTATCAAGAATATTAAAAAGAAGAACAGTATCAAAAGAACTGGCATTGAATCAAAGAATTGAAATCAACGGTAAAGTTGTAAAACCATCACATGAAGTACTAGTTGGGGATATTGTTGGCGTAACATTTGGAAGCCGTAAAATGGAAGTTCGTGTTTTATCGATTCAGGAAGTAAAGAGGAAGCAGGAAGCTTCTGATATGTATGAAATTGTATCGCAATCATTTGTAGAGAAAGAAGAAAGGAACGAGTAGTATATGGCAAAGAAATTAAAGAAAAAAATTAAAAAGAATTCATATTCTATTTTTCGCAAAGTAATGACTGTTGTTTTAATACCTGTTTCTATTTACATGATTTATACAGTTGTTATTGAGTGTATGACAACTGTGAAATTGCATCAGCAGCTGGCTGAAGTGCAGGCAAAGCTGCAAGAAGTGAAAGACGAGAATACATATCTCACACAACAAAAAGAAAAGCTGCAGGATCCTGATTATGTTGAATCTTATGCAAGAGGCAACTATCAATTATCCAAGGATGGAGAACAGATTTTCTACCTTCCAGAGAAGAATAAATAACATATGAACATAGATACATACATTACAGATAAGATTGAAAAAGAGATTAAGTCTTCTCACACAAAAGCAGTGAGTTATGAAAATACACATAACATTCTGACAATTACAGGGATTGCTTTAAGTGCGTGTGCTGCTGGTGTATTAGCAGTTGGTGCATCTACAGGAATCAATTTAGGAATATTGATTGCTTCTGTTTCGTGTTCACTTGTTTCTTGTGCAACGCTGCTTGTAGATCGTATCTATGACTTTGAAAAGAAATCGATTGTTGCGGAGAACAAATCCAAAAGTTTAGAAAAAGAAAAAACATGCTTTCAGCTGAAAGCTGGAATTTATAAGAGTGAAAGTGAATCTATTTTTGTAGAAAGATGTGAAGATCTTTTGAAGTGAAAAATTATGAATGAATTTAAAGTAATTAGAAATGCACATATATATGCACCTGAAGATGCAGGAATCCAGGATGTATTGATCTGTAACGATAAAATGATTGATATACAGCCAAATCTTGTATTTTCATATGATCATGAAGAAATTGATGCAAGCGGAAAGTATTTGATTCCTGGGTTTATTGATCAGCATGTACATATTATTGGTGGCGGGGGAGAAAATGGTTTTTCTTCCTTGATACGTGAAATCCAGATGACAGACTGTATCCAGTATGGAGTAACAACAGTCATTGGTCTTCTTGGTACAGATGCACATGTGAAATCTATTGAACAATTGGTTGCGAAAACAAAAGCATTGAGAGAACAAGGGATGAGTGCTTATTGTTTAACAGGTTCCTATGCAATTCCTACAACAACTCTAACTGGTTCTATTGGAAAAGATATTGCATTTATTGATGAAATCATTGGTGTAAAGGTTGCAATCAGTGATCATCGTTCTAGTGCTCCTTTAAAGCAGGAACTTGCTAGAATGGCAACGGAATGCAGAACTGCAGGATTGCTTGCAAATAAACCTGGTGTTGTTCATATGCATACTGGAAAAGGAAAAGATGGATATAAGAAAATCTTGGAAATCGTAGAGGAAACGGATATTCCGATTACACAATTCAGACCAACACATGTTGCGAACCAATATGAAGATGCATTAGCTTTTGCTTCGAAGGGTGGATATATTGATTTTACAGCAGATGAAAAAACACCATCTTTACTAAAGAAAACATTAGAGAGCGTTCCATTGAAGCAGATTACATTATCATCAGATGCAAATGGATCATTTCCAATCTGGGATGAGAATTTAAATATCATTGGTATGGGTGTTGGTAAAATGGAATCATTATATGCATCTATCCGTTCATTGATTCTAGAAGAACATGTAGATATTTCTACAGCGATTTCTATCATTACCAAGAATGTTGCAGATGCATTACTTTTAAAACAAAAGGGAAGTATCGAAAAAGGAAAAGATGCGGATATTGTACTCTTAGATACTGATTTGAATGTAACGGATGTATTTGCATTAGGAAAACAGGTCGTTAAAGAAAAAGCAATTGTTGCGAAAAATTATTATCAGTATTGATAAAAGGAGAACTTCCTATGGAAACAGGTGTTGTCTTGCTGTTTGTTATTATCATGATGTGTATGATGGTATGTATGAATTTATTTTCTCACTATCATGATCATAATGATTCCAGCAATATTGAAGTACAGGAAATGTATGGCAAACCCGTGAAAAGTTTATTCATTTCTACTGAAGTATTTTCATTTCATCAGGCAACTGAAGTAACAGATGAAAATGATCAGGTTGTTTATTATTCCAATAGCAAATTTCTTTCTTTTGTGGATGATACAACAGTGTTTGATGCACAAGGAAATGAAATATCTAATATCACGAGAAAGATGTTTTCTTTCCATGGAAGACATTATATTGCAATGCATGATGGAATGCGTTTTGAATTAAGCAACGAATTATTTCATCTGATGAAAGATATTACAAATATTGAAGGATTAGGATGGAAGATAACAGGTAATGTTTTAAGACTGAATTTCTTATTGAGTGATGAGAATGATCATCCGATTGCTTATGTATGCCAAAAAGCATTCTCACTCCATGATAAATATTCTATTGATATTTATGATGTGTCCAAAGAAAAAGAAATCATTACAATTGTGATTGCATTACAGCATATGATAAGAAATCGAAATGCCAGCAGCAATGCATCAGCTTCATCATCAGCATCATAAAAAGGGGCTTCATTCGAAGTCCCTTTTCAATAGAGAATTAATTAGTCTAAATCTTCACCCTGGGAAGCAATACACTTCTTATACCAGAAGAAGGAGTCTTTTCTACTTCTAGAGAAGTCACCAGTTCCATCATCATGTCTATTAACAAAGATGAAACCATATCTCTTATACATTTCACCTGTACCTGCAGATACAAGATCAATTGGACCCCAAGTTGTATAACCAATTAAGTTTACATGATCCTTTTCAATGGCATCTTTCATAGCCTTTACATGATCTCTTAAGTAATCAATTCTATAAGAGTCATGGATAGAACCATCTTCTTCAACCTTATCAATCATACCCATACCATTTTCAACGATCATCAATGGTACGTTTGGATATCTTCCGGCAAGTTCATTTAATGTATAACGTAGTCCAAGTGGGTCAATCTGCCATCCCCATGGAGTTGCTTCAAGATATGGATTCTTGCATCCTAAGAATACATTTCCTTTTGCTAATTCATCTTCATGTGTTGTTACACAGTTTGTCATGTAGTAAGAGAAAGTGTACATGTCAACAACACCTTCTTTTAAGATCTTCTTATCTTCTTCATTATCCATGAAAGATGTATCAGTAACACCTTGTTCTTTCATGAATGATTCTGCAAAGAATGGATATTCACCTCTTACCATGACATCACCACAGAAGTTATTCATACGGTCATCAGACTGTAAATTCTTGAATTGATCTTTTGGATCAGGTGTTAAACCATAAGAAGACATATGAGCAATCATTAAACCAATCATGAAATCAGGATTGATCTTATGTCCTTCAATGACTGTCTTTGCACTTGCAACAAATTCATTGTGCAATGCTTCAAAACGCTTCTGAGGGTTATCAATGAGCTGATCAACTGGACGCTGCGCTGTATTATCTAGATCTTCCTGACATACATATCCAACGCCATTATATGCACCACCACCAGGCATTAAGCCACAGTTGATTTCATTAAATGTGAGCCAGTACTTAACTTTATCTTTATATCTTTCAAAGCAAGTTGTAGCGTATTTAACAAATAAATCAATGACTCTACGGTCAGCAAAACCATGATACTTTGTAACAATTCCCCAAGGAATTTCATAGTGTGATAATGTAACTAATGGTTCAATACCATATTTCTTACATTCATCAAATACTTCATCATAGAATTTTAAGCCAGCTTCATTTGGCTGTTCATCATCACCATTTGGATAAATTCTAGACCAGTTGATAGATAGTCTAAATACAGTCCATCCCATTTCTGCAAATAATGCGATGTCTTCTTTAAAGTGATGATAAAAATCAATTGCTTCATGAGAAGGATAATAAACACCTTCTTCAATCACAGGAGAGAACATTCTAGGTGTAGAAACGTTACCTCCTTTTAACATGTCAGCGCAGGATAATCCTTTGCCATCTGTAAGATAAGCACCTTCGCACTGATTTGCTGCGACTGCGCCACCCCATAAAAAACTTTTTGGAAATGCCATATATATTTCCCCATCCTTTCAATATCTATTTTATACAAATTGAAAACGCATTCAAAGAGCATTGCTTTAAGTTTGACCACAAATTATAATTGTAAAGAATTGAGGGGTAAAAAATGCGTAAAGAAAGTGTAAAAGGTTCTGTAGATTTATTACATGGACCTATCTTAAAGAATCTGATTATATTCATGATTCCTATTTTTATTTCAAACTGTTTCCAGCAATTGTATAACGCAGTAGATACGGCAATCGTTGGACATGTTCTTGGAGAAAATTCATTGGCAGCAGTAGGAGCAACTGCTTCTATCTTTGAATTGCTTGTTGGTTTTTCAATGAGCTTAGGTGCTGGTTTTTCAATTGTAATTGCTAGAGCGTTTGGCTCTGGTGAAACACATAAGATGAAAAAAGCAGTTGCTGGATCCATTGAAATTGGTGTTTTCACAACGTTAATATTAACAATCTTATCCATGTTTTTATTAAAACCATTGCTTGTATTAATTGACACACCGCAGGAAATCATGGATCAGGCATTGGCTTATATTTCAGTGATTGGCTACTTTGTATTTGTAATGTTTGCCTATAATCTTTGTTCCGGTATTTTAAGATCGATTGGCAACTCTTTTATGCCACTTGTATTCCTGGTGTTTTCTTCAATATTGAATATCTTTTTAGACTATGCATGTATGGCATGGTTCAATATGGGCGTTGCAGGTGCAGCAATTGCGACTGTTATTTCCCAGGGAATCAGTGCAGTGCTTTGTATCATTTATATGATTACAAAAGTGAAAGAAGTGGTTCCACAAAAAGAAGACTTTGCATGGGATAGTGAAATGATGAAAGACCTGGCAGGACAGGGATATGCAATGGCACTAATGGGATCTATTGTATCTGTTGGCAGTATTATCTTACAGTCCGGTATTAATGGTTTAGGAACGAAGATTATTGCAGGTCACGTTGCAGCTAGA
Organism: Bulleidia sp. HCP3S3_C9; assembly: GCF_052064035.1. Taxonomy (NCBI): domain Bacteria; kingdom Bacillati; phylum Bacillota; class Erysipelotrichia; order Erysipelotrichales; family Erysipelotrichaceae; genus Bulleidia; species Bulleidia sp. HCP3S3_C9. The sequence continues at coordinate 55,527 of NZ_JBQHWJ010000001.1, forward strand.
AAAGTATATGCATTAATGAATCTTCCGTTTATTTCTATTGGTGTTGCTTTATCTACATTTATTGGACAGAATAAGGGTAGTAATCAAGGTGAAAGAATCTTACGCGCAATGAAGGATGCTTATCTATTTGATGTTGTATTTGCGGCAGTTTGTTCTTTAATTCTCTGGTTTGGTGCACCTAGTCTAATTCATTTGATTTCTGGAAGTAATGATCCAACAATTATAGGAAATGGTTCAAAGTTCCTATATGTTGTTGGTCCATTCTATGCGATATTAGGTATGCTCATGCAGACAAGATTTGCTTTACAAGGACTTGGTTCAAAAATCCTGCCTTTATTTTCATCTGTGATTGAATGTGTTGGCAAGATCTTATTTACAATGTTTTTGATTCCTATGTTCCAGTATAATGCCGTTATCTGGTGTGAACCAATTATCTGGTGTTTGATGTTAATTGAATTACTCATCAGTTTTGAATGTAATTCTTATATCAAGGATGTAAAAAAACAAATGAAGCTGAAAGTGTAGGTCATCTGACTTACATTTTTTATTATCTGAATGCATATTTGTTTGCGTATATTCATATTCAAAAATAAAATATAAAAAATACTAGACATACAGAATAATATGCATATACTATAAATGAACATTGTTCAGCTTGAGGTGATTATGAATAAAGTTGTAACGTCAAAAGAAGAAATCCTACAGACAAGTCGTAAATTGATTCAAAAGAAAGGATGGGCTGCGGTAAGCATTCGATCTGTTGCATCAGCTTGCAACGTTTCTATTGGATCTATTTATAACTACTTTGATTCTAAGACAGATCTAGTTGGCGCTACAATTGAAAGTGTGTGGAATGAAATCTTTCATACACCAGAAGATGATTCTGTATTTCAGGATATCCAAAGCTGTGTGCAGTGGATTTATCAAAGAATGGCATATGGAAATGAAAAATATCCAGGATTCTTCACATTACATTCCATCAGCTATATGAAGGAAGATAAATCTGACGGTATTCATCGTATGCATCACGCATGGCAGCATATCCTTGATGGTATCTGTGGTGTCTTGAAAAATGATCCAAAAGTACGCAAAGATGCATTTACAGATGAATTCACTGCAGAGAAGTTTTCAGGAATATTATTTTCTTTGATACTTTCTGCTTTATTGAAACAAGACTTTGATTCATCTGCAGTATGTGAAGTAGTACGCAGAACAGTATATTGATCCCATCTATGTATGGGATTCTATTTTGAACTAAAATGAACAGTGTTCAATATAAAAGGAGAAATTTATGCAGGCAATAATTGAAACACTCTTCGATGTATGTTATCTGGTATCCGTAATTACGATTGGTATTCGTATGGTCAAATCAAGCAAGAACAGCCGTCAGTTTAAACTGTTTGGATGGATGGCAATTGTTCTAGGTGCAGGAGATTCCTTCCATTTGATTCCACGTATGATTGCATTATGTACAACTGGTTTAGAAAACTTTACAGTTGCTCTTGGACTAGGAAAATGGATTACTTCCGTAACAATGACACTTTTCTATGTTCTTCTCTACTATGTATGGCGTGAAAGATATGAAATCAAGGGACAGAAGAATCTGACTATTGCAGTATATCTGTTTGCCACAATTCGTATTGCATTATGCATGATGCCGCAGAATAACTGGCTCAGTGCGGATGCTCCACGCAGCTGGGGAATCTATAGAAATATTCCATTCGCAGTCATAGGTCTGATCACAATTGTATTGTTCTACGCCAGTGCTAAGCAAAACAACGATACAGCATTCAAATGGATGTGGATGACAATTGTATTAAGCTTTGGTTTCTATATTCCAGTAGTATTATGGGCGGATACAATTCCAATGATTGGCATGCTGATGATTCCTAAGACATGTGCATATGTATGGACAGTTGTCATTGGATATAATGCGATGAAGAAGGAATTGAACTAATATTACGATAATCACATACAAAACAAAAAATAGCTATAAAGTGCATATTTATGCCTTATATAGCTATTTTATCTTTCTATGACTCCAAAAGTTAAAATGCTTTAAGAATTGCATCTAATTTCTGAAATAATTCTTCTTCGGAAGTATATGTATCAATATGAAAGTATGGATCTCCTTTTAACATTGCGGAAAGTTTAGCTCTTTCATTTTGATAGAAGATATACACAGGCTTATTAAATTTCTCAGCATAAGCTATTTCATAGCCAACGCCTAAAGAAGGGTGCGTACATTCCGCAATCACTAAATCACATTCTCTAAGCCATGAAGTATCTTGATCATAAATCAAAGCATCTTCACTTCTAGATTGTTCAGAAATGGAACGTGTCATATCTCCAATATGTTCTGTTAAAACGATATCTGTTTTCTTAATGTATTCAATCATATCGTGATATAGCTGAATATCATCTTGTCCTCCGCGAATACTGCCCGCAAAATAAACTTTTTGATTCATACTAAAGTTTCTCCTTGATTTGTTATAATTATAGGCAAAGGAAAAATGATATGGAAGAAAAAACACTTGCGAAAAGCTATGTATATGAAGGTAATGTCGTTAATTTGAGAGAAGATAAAGCACAAATTGATGATGGACAAATCGTTGATCGTGTTGTGGTTGAACATCCAGGTGGTGTTGGTATTGCATTAGAAGATGAAGATGGAAAGTTCTTTTTTGTAAAACAATACCGATATGCACAATCTGAAGTTACACTTGAATATCCTGCAGGAAAAAGAGAGGCAGGAGAAGATAATCTCAATACCGCAAAAAGAGAAATCGTGGAAGAAGTTGGATATGAAGGTACTGAATGGAAGTATCTTGGTTTGATGTATCCAACACCTGCGTATGATAGTGAAACGATTGGTATGTACTATGCAAAAAAAGGTGCATATAAAGGCCAGCATTTAGACAGTGATGAAAATATTAATGTATATAAATATACATTGGATGAAATTACAGATATGATCGTTAAGGGTGAAATCCATGATGCGAAAACAATAGGGATGACATTCTTAGTAAAAGAGAATAAAAGAAGAGGTATTATTTGATTATGGAAAGAATTGCTAGTTTTACAATCAATCATTTACTACTTGAACCAGGCGTTTACGTCAGCCGTAAAGATTATGCTGGTGAAGAAGTACTAACAACATTTGACTTGAGATTTACGACACCAAATAAAGAACCTGTCATGTCTACTGCAGAAGTTCATACAATTGAACATCTTGGTGCTACATTCCTAAGAAATCATCCAACAATGAAAGAACGTGTTGTTTATTTTGGGCCAATGGGTTGCAGAACAGGTTTCTATATGATTTTACATGGAGATTATGAAAGTAAAGAGGTCGTATCTCTTGTGAAGGAAATGTGTGAATTTATTGTTTCGTTTGAAGGAGAGATTCCAGGAGCAACACCAGTAGAATGTGGTAACTATTCTGATCAGAATTTAACAATGGCAAAATACTGGGCAAATAGATATCTTGAAAATACATTAAAAAATATTGATGAAAATCATCTTGTATACCCAAAGTAATAAGGAGAGAAAAAGAATGAAAATTGGAATTATTGGTGCAATGGATGTGGAAGTAGCACATCTAAAAGAAGTTATGCAGATTACAAATACAACAACAGTTGCAAAGCAGGAATATTGTGAAGGCAAGATTGGCGATATGGATGTTGTTGTGGTGAAATGTGGTGTTGGTAAAGTTAGAGCAGGTATGTCTGTACAGGTTCTTTGTGATGTATTCCATGTAACACATGTACTGAATACTGGTGTTGCGGGATCTTTGAATAACGATATCAATGTTGGTGATGTTGTTGTATCTACAGATGCAGTCTTCCATGATGTTAATGCAACAAACTTTGGATATGCAATTGGAGAAGTTCCTAGTCTTGGAAAAGTATTCTTTGAAGCTGATCCATACTTAAGAAAACTTGCAAAAGAAGCAGTTGAAAAAGCTGCACCTGAAGTATCTGTATATGAAGGTAGAGTTACAACAGGTGATCAGTTTATCTGTGAAAAAGATAAGAAAAACTGGATCAAGGACACATTCAATGCTGAGTGTGTTGAAATGGAAGGCTGTGCAATTGCAGAAGCAGCATATTTAAATGATATTCCATTTGTTATTATTCGTGCGATTTCTGATAAAGCAGATGAAGAAACAGTTGTCTCTTATGAAGAATTTGAAGGAAAAGCTGCCGTGCATTGTGCAAAGATCGTAGAATATATGATTTCTAACATGCATGAATAGGATCATGAGAATAATTAACATGACAAAAAAACTATTAGTAACATTTGTGGTAATGTTTGTAGCATTACTGACAATTATCGGATTTATATTGATCAAAGATAGTGGAAAAGACATTCGACCAATTACAAGTACTATAGAACCAACTGAAACACCTGAAGCTACAGTTGAACCAACGGTAGAGCCGACAATGGATCCAGAATCGGATCCAAGATTTACAAGTACAGACAGTGTACTTGTATTTGCAAACAAAAAACATAAGCTGCCAGATGGATATGTCCCAGGGGATCTTGTTTCTTTAAGTGTCTCTACGGCGTATGGTGATGTTCAGATGAGACAAGAAGCTGCGGATGCGATTGCAAACATGTTTAATGCGGCAAATGCAGAAGGTATTTATCCAGTTGTTACCACAGCGTATCGTGGCGAAGATTTCCAGCGACAGCTCTATGACAACTATGTTAACAGGGATGGGCAGGAAGCTGCAGATACATATTCTTCTAGACCAGGCTATTCAGATCATCAGACTGGTTTAGCAGCAGATATTTCATGTGAAGCAAATGGATATAACTTAAATCGTGATTTTGAAAATACTGCAGAAGGACAATGGCTTGCACAACATGCTCATGAATATGGATTTGTAATGCGTTATCCAGATGGAAAGCAAGATATTACAGGATATATGTATGAACCATGGCATTTTAGATATATTGGTGTTGAAGAAGCAACAGCTTTATATAATGTTGATCCAAATATGACAATGGAAGAGTATTACGGTATATCCGGAGGAAACTATGCCGAGTAGAAGAAAGAGAAAACTTAAAATCGGTAATTTGATCATTGTTATAGTTAGCTTGCTTGTTGTATGTGCTGGTGGCTTTTCTTTGATTCATATGATTGCAAATAAAAAAGATAAAACAGTCATAAGAAAGGATCCAGGTGTTATTTCAACAAATGAGCCAGTAGAAACAGAAGAACCAAAAGAAAATAAAGTTTCTTTATTTCTGACGGGAGATGGGCTATTACACGATTCTGTTTATACAGATGCTGAAAATGAAGATGGCACATTTGATTTTGGAAAACAGCTTGATGAAGTATTAAATGCTGTTGGAAATTATGATTTAGCTTATTACAATCAAGAAACATTGCTTGGTGGTACTGAATTAGGATTAAGTGGCTATCCAACGTTTAATTCTCCTAAAGAATTTGGAAGCTATATGGTTTCAAAAGGATTTAATTTAATTTCTACTGCAAATAATCATTGCCTGGATAAGGGATTTAGAGGCGTACAAAGTTCAAGAGAATTCTGGAACAGTCAACCAAATGTTTTAATGAGTGGAACGAACAGTACAGAAGATGAATATAATGCTATTCCTGCAATGGAAGTGAATGGTATTAAAATTGCTTTTCTTGCCTATTGTGAACATACAAATGGAATTAATCCTGATTATTCATGGGAAGTGAACTACTATCCAGGACATGAAGAAGAAATGCTTGAAAAAATCAGGCAGGCAAAGAGTGAAAATGATGTTGTCATTGTATCTATGCATTGGGGTACAGAATATTCACATGAAGTGAATAGTACACAAACAACTTTAGCGGATCAATTGACATCCGCAGGTGCAGATGTTGTGGTTGGAAATCATCCACATGTGATTCAACCATTCCAATGGGTAAATAATAAACCGGTTTTCTATGCAATGGGAAACTTGATTTCAACTCAATTAAATCAAGAAAATTTAGTGGGATTATGTGCAGGTTTAGATATCACCAAAAAAGAAGATGGTTCTATTGTCATTGATAACGTTAAAGCAGATCTAATGTATACAACAATGGAAGGTACATATCCTGCTTTACGATATCATATCCAGGTTCATCCAATGAAAAATGTAAGTGATGAAACATTACAGGCACAACAATGTAATAAAGATTACACTACAGTGAATGAATTGTATGAGGCATCGAAAGCAATCGTTACTTCATTAGATTCAAATATAACAATTGGTGGAATATTTGAGTAAAGTAAAACAGCTATCATTGATAGCTGTTTTAAATTAGTCTAGTTTTGTTCCACATTTTCTGCAGAAATGTGCATCTTTTTCAGCATGTTCACCACAATTTGGACATACCTTATCATTTGCTTCAGTTACTGCAGTATCTTCTTCAGTAGGTGTTTTTTCAACTGTTGAAGTTTCTTCTGCAGGAGCATCGACAACCTCTGCTGCTGGTTCTTCTTTTACCTCTTCAACAGGTTCTTCTGTTTGCTTTTCAGGTGTTGCTTTTACAACAGGTTCTGTTTGAATGTTGTGTAATGTTTGATGCATTTTTTCAGGTACTTCGATTTTTTCAGCAGTTTTATCACCACTTGGAATACCACCATTTAAACGAACAAGTTCATCTGAGTTTTCTACCAGGGTTCCAAATGCATATAGTGTTAAGACTGCCAGCCAGGAAATCAATGTTCCAATGGCAACAGTCAAAATGCCGCCAAGAATACCTAATAAAATAGTACCAAAAGAACCTTGATAGCTATATGCAGCAGCTACAAAGCTGGAACCTATCTCAATCACTCCAATAATAATGCTGATTACAACACCAATCCAAAATAATACTTTTGCGTAAGATTTAATTTTTCCACCAGGATTTCTAAACATGATAAAATCCTCCTTTTTCACCTATTATCATATATTGAATATGTGAAATTAAAAATGTCTTTCTCTGAAATTTATGTGAATCAATCTTGATATTTATTGAGTAAGTGTTAATCTAAATTGTAGAAAGAGAGGAAGTGTGTATATGAAGTATAAATGCACAATTTGTGGTCATATTTATGACGAAGAAAAAGAAGGCGTAAAGTGGGAAGATCTTCCAGAAGACTGGAAATGTCCACTATGCAAAGCTGGAAAGGATAAGTTTGTTCCAGTAGAAGAAGATGAAAAGCTAGAATGGGCTAGTGAACATGTTGTTGGTGTCGCAAAAGATTTACCAGAAGACATGAAAGAATTCTTGAGAAATGAATTTGCTGGTGAATGCAGTGAAGTTGGTATGTATTTAGCTATGAGCAGAGTCGCAATGAGAGAAGGCTATCCAGAAGTTGGTATGTACTATAGACAGGCAGCATTTGAAGAAGCAGATCATGCCAGCAGATATGCTGAAATGCTAGGTGAAGTTGTTTCTGCATCAACAAAGGAAAATCTTGAAGCTAGAGTTGCTGCTGAAAATGGCGCATCTAAGGGCAAGACAGCATTTGCTAAGAAGTGCAAGGAAATGAATCTAGATGCATTACATGATTCCATTCATGAAATGGCTAGAGATGAATCTAGACATGGACAGGCATTCTTAGGAATGTTAAATCGTTATTTCAAGAAGTAATGAAAAAGGATATTGGAAGAGTTCCAATATCCTTTTTTCTAGGACTGTTTTATTGTTATATCTGATGAGTGCAGGATTGCACGAATGGCATTGAATAAATATGGTTTGTATTCTTCTATTGGTAGAGGAATATCGTGTAATATTGCATCGTAACAGGTACTTCCTGCTAATTCTATGATCATATATAAAATCGTATAAGGATTATCATAATGGTAGCCAGCTTCTAGAGATCTCTTTTTGAAGTCATCAATGATAGAGAATGTATCCTCTGTAATAGCGTTTTTTAAAGTTGTCTGGAAGACACCAATTGATAAGTTTCTTTGGATGAATCGAAGAATACTTTGATTGTTTTCTAAATTAATTAATACATGATTGATGACATATATAATTGCATCATCAAAGTTTCGAATATCATTTTTATTGAGTTCATCTAAAGCATTTTTAAATAGATGTTCTGATTCCTGTTGAATCAATACATCTCGAATATTGTATTTATCTTTAAAGTAAAGATAGAAAGTGCCTTTTGCTAATCCAGACATATTCACAATATCACTGACAGATACTTCAGTGATATCTTTTTGAGTTAATAACTCAAATGCGGAATTTAATAAGCTTTCTTTCTTTTTCTTTTTGTTTTCGAGAACTTTACTTTTCATGCTTTCATTATAGACATAAAGTTTTGAATTTGCATCTAAAAATGACTCTGTGCCTATTTTTTTTACACTTTACATCATTTGTATATATAAGAGTATATAAAAATATTGACTTATGGTCATTTTGCAATATACTTTTCAGCGTAGTAAAAAGAAAGGATTAAAAAGTGGGATTCATATGGAAAAACTGTCAAAATGGATCGTTAAATTCCGTAATGTCATCTTAGTAGTCGCAATATTATTGTTGATTCCAAGTGTATACGGATATTTGAAGACAGATATAAATTATGACCTGTTGTCATATTTACCAGCTAGTTCAGAATCAATGAAAGCGCAGGATATACTTGGAGATGAATTCAATCTTTCCAGTGTAGATTTCCTTGTCTTGAATAACAAAACTGAACATGAAGCAGCAAAGATCAAAGATCAGATTAACAAGATCGATGGTGTTGAAAAATGTATTTGGAGAGATGATGTTATGGACATCACAATTCCAAAGGAAGCAATTCCAGATAACATTCAGGAAATGCTTTATTCTGGTGATAGTACGATGATGATCGTTACATTCGAAGAACCAACATCATCTACTAGAACGATGAATGCAATTGCTGAAATTAAAAAGTTATCAAATGAAGATTGTTATCTAGGTGGTATTTCCGCAATCTCAGAAGATACAAAGGACCAGACAGAACATGATACGCCAATCTATGCGGGTATCGCAGTTATCTTATGTATGGTTGTATTGTTCTTAGGTCTAGAAAGTACAGTTGCTCCTATCGTATTCATGCTAGGAATGATCTTCCCAATCGTATATAACTTTGGAACAAACATCTTTTTAGGACAAATCAGTTACATTACAAAAGCGTTGGTGGTTGTATTACAGCTCGCCGTAACATTGGACTATTCTATTTTCTTATTACATAGATATGTAGAAGAAAAGAAACATTTAGATAATGAAGAAGCAATGTCAAAAGCCATTCAGGCAACATTTACATCTATTACTTCTTCCTCTGTTACAACAATTGCTGGTTTCGTAGCCTTATGTGTTATGCAGCTGACATTAGGTAGAGATATCGGTATCGTTATGGCAAAAGGTGTTGTATTTGGTGTATTGTCTACGATATTTATCTTACCAAGCTTACTGATGTTCTTTGATAAGCCAATTGAAAAATATACACATAAGACAATCATTCATGAATTAAAGCATCAGCCATTATTTGTAACAAAACATTACAAGAAAATCTTAATTGTCTTCATTCTTGTATTTATTCCATTTATTTATGCACAGTCTCATACGACGCAATACTATGATCTGATTTCTGGTATGCCTGAAGACTTCGCAAGTATTATTGGAACAAATCAGTTAAAAGATAAGTTTGATATGACAACAACACACTTTGTAATCGTAGATGATTCTTTAACAACATCCCAGATTCAAGAAATGTCAAATCAAATCAAGGATTTAGATGGTATTCATAACATTATCAGTTACGAAGAATTTGTTGGACCTGGTATTCCAGATTCCTTCAAACCATCTATTGTAAAAGAAATATGTCAAAGTGATGATCACAAGCTTCTTGTGGTGAACAGTGATTATAAATCTGCAACAACAGAACTTAACAAACAGTTAGATCAGATGGATAAAATCATTCATAAATATGATCCAAATGCATTGATTGGCGGGGAAGGAAGCATGACACGTGACTTAATTAATACAACAAATGTTGACTTCGCATTTGTAAATGTATTGTCCGTAGCATTGATCTTCTTGATTGTTGCATTAACATTTAAGTCATTTGCATTACCAGTCATCCTTGTATTAACAATTGAATTTGCGATTTCCATTAACATGGGTATTCCATTCTTCACAAAGACAACATTGCCATTTATCGCAAGTATGGTTATTGGAACAATCCAGTTGGGTGCAACGGTTGACTACGCAATCTTATTAACAACACGATTTAGAGAAGAGCTGGAAGCTGGGAAAGATCTGAAAGAAGCAGCACGTATTGCGACAAAGCGTTCAAGTATTTCTATTATGACAAGTGGTTTCTCATTCTTTGCGGCATGTATCGGTGTTTCATTCTTCGCAAAGATGGATTTGATCAAGAGTCTTGTTGTATTGCTTGCACGTGGTGCATTGATCTCAGTAATTAGTATCTTGTTTGTATTGCCATCCTTGTTGATCTTCTTCCATAAGTTTATTGAAAAGACAACAAAAGGCTGGCCAAAAGAAAGGAAAGTTGAATTATGAATCTAAAACATATTTTAAAGGTTACAGGTAGTGTTGCACTGAGTGCAGTAATGGCAACTGCTTCTATTCCTGTTACTGTATACGCTGAAGAAAATACTTCTAAAACAAATGAATCTAGTGACAAACAGACTGCTTCTTCTACAAAGAAGACAGAAACAGTTTACGCTGTATTGAATGGAGATGGATCTCTTTCTGACATTGTTGTATCTGGATGGCTGCACAATGATTCTGGCATCAAAAACTTAAAAGAAAAGCTGAACTTAACAGATGTAAAGAATGTCAAGACAGATGAAGTACCAGAAGATAACAATGGTGAATATACATGGAATAGTGATAGTAATGATATTTACTATCAGGGAAATTCTACAGAACAGCTTCCAGTAACAATGCAGATTACTTATGAATTAGATGGTCAGAAATTATCTCAGGAAGAGTTAAAAGGCAAGAGTGGTCATTTGAAAATCAATATTCATTTAACAAATGTTAATTCTGAAACAAAGACAATCAATGGCAAGAATGTCATTATTCATCCATTCTTTGTTGCAGGTGGTATGTTGTCATTGGATAATGATCATTACTCTAATACAACATGTGATCAAGGTAAGATCGTTACAGATGGTTCTAAACAGATGCTTGTATTTGCGGCTGTTCCTGGACTCAAGGATACATTAGATTCTGCAGACCTTTCTAAAGTGAGTGATCAATTAAGTGTTGGTGATGATATCAATATTGAATGCGATGTTACGGATTGTGATGAATTAAATCTTATGATGGGTATGTCTAATGAAGAAGATATTTCTGATATTCTTGATGAAGGTGATTCCATTGAAGAATTAACAAATGGTATTACAAAGTTAATGGATGCGGATGATCAGTTAGTTGATGGTTCTCAGCAATTAGCAGATGGCACACAACAGTTAATTACAGAATCTGAACCATTAACAAGTTCTTCAGGAAGTATTCGTACATTAAGTGATGGTGCATTGACATTAAATAGTGGTGCACTTCGCTTGAAAGCTGCATTAGCACAATATACAGATGGTGTTGGTCAGTTGAATGATGGTGTAAATGCTTTATATGCAATTTCTGATGGAGCAAATCAGATTTCTCTTGGCATGACAACACCGGTAGAAGAAGGTAAACCTGAATCTTCATTGACAGGTGGTGCTGCAGCTTTAACTGCTGGTCTACAGAATATGAAACAACAGGTAGATGCTGGATTATCTTCTGAAAATGTAACTGCAATGATGACACAGCTAGATACAGCAATCACAACACTCAATGGCTTAAAAGATACATTAACAAAAGATGCAGAAACATTAAATGAATTGAAGACAACACTTTCTACAGCAACAGATCAATTAGATGGACTTAAGACAGTAATGACTACATTTGTTGAATCCTCAAAGGGTTCATTACAATTATCTATTGACGCAATTAATAATTCTATCTCTGCATTAAATAGTATTCCGACTGATGAAGTAAATGCAGATACAAAAGGTAATTTGGATGAATATATAGCTGCACTTGAAACACAAAAAGCAACTTTAGAAGAACAAATAAATGTATTATCTGGTAATGCTAGTGGTTTACCAGCACAGTTACAACAGGCAGCTCAATCATTGAGTGGTATGAAAGATACACTTGATTTATCTTTAACCGCATTAAAAGGACTTGGTAAAGATGTAGATTATGCGATTGATACAATGGGTGCATTAAAGACAACACTTGAAGGATCTACAAACCAATTAAGTGCGCTAGCAAGCATGCAAAAAACAATGGATGATGGATTTGATCAATTGATTGCTGGATCTAAGAAGATTTCTGCAGGTATTGATCAAGTCAATACAGGTGTACAGGCACTTGCTGAACAGTCTAAGACAGGTATTGATAAGGTAAAGACAGCGACTTCACAATTAGCTTCTAATAATGAAGCACTCAATGAAGGTATGGCTTCATTACAGACAGGTACACAGACAGTAGCTAACCAGAGTGATTCCTTTAACCAAATGGCTGATGGTCTTGATTCTCTCAAGGATGCATTCGTTACATTGAACGATGGTGCACAACAGCTAGCTGATGGACAAAAACAGTTTAGACAGGATGGATTGGATCAGTTAAAAGAAAAGGTTGATCTATCTGTTGATGAAGTTGAAATGTTGAAAGAAATCATGGATGATATCAAGTCTATGAACATGCAGTACAAAGAATACGCTGGTAATAACCCAGATATGGATGTTACTACACGTTATGTCTTCCGTACAAAGACAAGTGAATAATTGAAGAAACAGGCTATAGTAGATGATCTCTGCTATAGCTTTTTCTTTCATTTTGGAAAAAGTGCAAAGAATACTTTAAAAATTATCTTGAAACAATGTGAATGCTATCTTAAAACAGCGTACAGGTGTGAATCTTGGCGTAGTGTATGAAACTGTGGTAGCACAGGAATTATACGCACATGGATATAAGAATTATTACTACGATAGGAAAAAATAGGTGAAGTGGATTTTCTAGCAGATGATTTTGTAAAATTAAATGTTCTTCCAATAGAAGTGAAATCGGGTAAAGAAAGATTTTCTTTCAAAGCAATGACTAAACTGCTTGCAGTGGAAGGGTATAGAATGGATCAAGGTATTATTTTATCAAATGATGCAAATGTATATGAAAAAGATCATATTCTCTATTTACCTATATATGATGTGATGTTTATATAAAATCTATTTAGTTTTTAATAATGAGAAGATGGTATGGAAAAGTACCGTCTTCTTTTGATAGGGAAGCGAATGGTTGTTGTGTTATAATGAAATGCATGAAAAAAGGTTTATTTATAACATTTGAAGGACCTGATGGAAGTGGAAAAACAACAGTGTCTACTGCTGTTGTTGAAAGACTTCAAAAAGAAGGATATCAGGTAAGATACACAAGAGAACCAGGGGGTTCTAAGATTGCGGAAGAGATTCGTGATGTTATTCTTGATCCAAAGAATACAGAAATGGATCCTAGATGTGAAGCTTTGCTTTATGCTGCTGCACGTCGCCAGCATTTAGTAGAAAAAGTATTGCCAGCTTTAGAAGAGGGCATTACTATCGTTTCAGATCGTTTTGTAGATTCTTCTTTAGCATATCAGGGATATGGAAGAAAGATTGGAATTGATGAAGTTTATTCCATTAATATGTTTGCAATTGAAGGAAAACTTCCAGATAAAACAATTTATTTAGATATTGATGCTAAAACGGGATTGGATCGTATTAATGCAAATCGTGCTTCTTTAGATCGTTTAGATCAGGAAAGTGAAGATTTCCATAATCTTGTGCATGCAGGATATGAAGCAGTTGTTGAAAAGTACAAGGATAGAATGGTCATTGTAGATGCTTCTAAGAGTGTAGATGAAGTTATCAATGAGTGTTATTCCATTATGAAAGGATTGTTAGATGATTAAAGAGTTGTTAGAAAAACAACAACCAATCGTTTATCGTGCACTGGATAATGCGTGTAAAACAAATCGTATATCAAGTGCATATCTTTTTACTGGTCCTTATGGAACACCAAAGTATGAGGCGGCTATTTTACTTGCACAAAGTATTCTGTGTGAGAAAAAAAATGGATTGGCATGTGAAGAATGTAATACTTGTAGAAGAGTTAGAGAAGGTACATATGCTGATTTGATGATTCTTGATGGAAAAGATGAATCTATTTCCAAGGAAATGATTGATGGTATTCAAGAAAAGTTTTCTAAGACAGCATTGGAAGAAAATGGACAAAGAATCTATATCATCAAAAATGCAGAAAATGCGACGATTTCTGCACAAAACAGCATGTTGAAATTTCTAGAAGAACCTGGAAGTGGTGTAACTGCGATTCTTACGACAGACAACGTCAATCGTATGCTTCCAACGATTATTTCTAGATGTACTGTTCTTCCATTTATGCCTAGAAGTGCAAAAGATTACTTTGATGATTTAATACATGAAGGTGTAAATCAAAAAGATGCATATTTTATGTCTCATATTGTAAAAGATATGGATGATCTAAAGAATATGTATGATATTGAAGGTCAAAAAAATACAGTCCTTTTTGAACATGTCTGTGGAATGTTGAAGCAATTTCTAAATTGTGAAGGCATGAAGAGAAAAGAACTCAGTGTTGACTGGGAAGTAAACTGGTCAAGTAAAGCAAAAGATACAAATATTTCCAAGAAAGAAAATCTTTTGATTTTGTCTAGTTTCTATGACTTATTGATGTTATATGCACATGATGTCATTACAGAAAATTTAGATGGTCCACTTTGGTATCAGAATGTAGTCAAAAATTCTTTTGAAAAAAAGAAGATGTGTTGCGATATTTTAAGAATCGCATTAGAAGAAAAAGATGCATGTAATCGATACAACGATTTGAATCTTGTGTTGTATCAGTCACTGTATCAGTTAGGAGGAATCAATGACACTAACAAATGAAATACAAGAAGAAGCAGTTCATTATCCATACTCTGTTGTGGTGAGATTTAGAGGCGAAGGAAAACCTTACTCTTTTGGGGCAATGGATAGTAATTATTTAAAAGATGACTGGATCGTTGTAGAAACACAACAAGGGATGGAAATGGGACAGGTACAGGCAGATTGTCTGGATGTAGATAAATATGGTCTGCATGTTCCAACAAAACCTGTGATTCGTAAAGCAACAGAATATGATCACCGTGCTTTTGAAGAAAATCTAGAAATGGAAAAAGATGCATTTTCTATCTGTAATAAAGAAATTGAAGATCTTGCATTGGATATGCATTTATTAAGTGCACAATATACATTGGATCGAACAAAGATCTTATTTGTATATCTTGCTGAACAAAGAGTAGACTTCAGAGAACTCTTGAAAAGATTAGGTGCACGTTTACATTGCCGTATTGAATTACGCCAGATTGGTGAAAGAGATAAGGCAAGAATGGTTGGCGGTCTTGGCATGTGTGGTATGGAATGCTGCTGCAGCAGATTTAAATCACACTTTGATGTTATTTCTATTAACATGGCAAAGAATCAGTTATTAGCTTTAAATATTGATAAGCTTTCAGGCATGTGCGGTAAATTGAAATGCTGTCTGAAGTATGAAGATGATGATTATAAACAGTTAACAGAAGGATTACCTAAGATTGGCTCTCAAGTAGAGTATGAAGGTGAGATCTATCGTTTAACAAATATGAATGTTATGAATGAAGAAGCAAAGCTTGAAAATAGAGAAGCTGCAATCTTCATTACATTAAAAGATCTAAGAGAAAAGGGTATTCCAAGAAAAGGTGTCATCGTCAAGAAAAAACCGGAAGAAGAAGGAAAGAAAGTCAAGAAGACAATCATTCATCAAAATCGACCTGAAGGTGCACCAACACATGTAAACTATGATTTAAAGGCACCTGAAATGAAGAAGGAAGTTCGTTCTTTTGGCAAGAAAAAAGAAACTTCAAATTCTGCTAATGTTGAAAAGAGAAGATTTACAAGTCGCAAAAAACAGGAAACACCAGCAGAAAATAAAAATGTAACGGTACGTACATTTGGACGTAAGAAAAAAGATGGAGAAAATGCGTGAATCGTCAAAAGTCATTTGAAAATGAAATGCCAACGCTATACCTGGTTCCAACACCAATTGGCAATCTAAATGAAATGAATCCTCGTGCAATTGAAATCTTAAACAAGGTAGATGTGATTGCCTGTGAAGATACAAGAACAAGTGGTTCTCTTTTAAAGCACTTTGATATTCATAATCGTTTGATTGCATATCATAACTTTAATGAAGAATCGAGTGCGAATGGCATTCTTGAATTACTACGTGATGGAAAGAATGTTGCTTTGATTTCTGATGCTGGTTATCCACTCATCAATGATCCTGGTCAGAAAATCGTTACACTTGCGACAAGTGAAGGATTTAATGTTGTTCCAGTGAGTGGACCAAGTGCATTTTTAAACGCACTTGTTGCATCTGGTCTAGTTGCACAGCCATTTATCTTTATTGGTTTTCTTCCACAGTCTCATTCAGATCGTGTTAAGAAACTGAAAGAATATGAGAATTATCCAATGACAATGATTTTCTATGAAGCACCACATCGTATTGAAAAGTGTTTGAAAGACTGTATGGAAGTCTTTGGTGATCGTAAGATGGCTTTAGCTAGAGAATTGACAAAGATGCATGAAGAATTCTTGCGTGGAACAATTTCTGAAATTCTTGATGTTGTTGATGAGCTGCGTGGTGAAATGGTTATTGTCATGGATGGAAACCATGAAGATAAAACAAAAGCGATTGACATGAACACAATCATTGAAATGGTAAATGCATCTGTTGAAAATGGTATGAGTACAAAAGATGCAGTTAAAGATGCCGCAAAGAAGACGGGAATCAGTAAAAATCGCATTTATGATGCGGTTAACAGCAATAGAAATTAATGTTCAAATCATAGTAAAATGAACAATTTCGTTGTATGATAGTTCATGTTAGTGGAGGGAAATATTATGTTTGATAATCCTGAAATCGATAAGTTGATTATATTTGCATTGCTTGGTATGGTAGCAGTTCTTGGTATTGCGGTTATTTTCCTGGCAGTGAAAAAGAATACATATTATGTAGATGAATCTGGAAATGAAATTCCACCTGTTTCTAAAAAACAGGCACAGGCAAGAGTTCAGCAACAGCCTGTGTATGAGGAGCCTGTGATTGTAAAACAGCCAGTGGAAGAGATTGATCCAATTGAAAGTAAACTGCAGGCTTCTGCAGTGAAACCGGCAAATCCTAGAGGTATGGTTGTATCTGTCATTATCAATGGACAGGCGCAACAGGTAACACTCAATGCATTCCCAGTACTCATTGGTAGAGATAGTTCTTCTTGTGGTTTACCAATCAGTGAACCAGCAGTTTCTAGAAGACATGCAAGATTTACATTGGAAAATGGAAATTTATATATTGAAGATGTATCTGAACATAATGGTACATTTATCAATGGCTCTAAACTTCCTCCTTTAGGAAGAAGCAAGATCAATGCTGGGGACAAGGTAAATCTTGGAAGAGCTGAAATCATTATTGATAAGATTCTATATTAAGAACTGTATTGATTTACAGTTCTTTTTCTTTATATTGTCGCTACAAAATTGGATGAGGTGTCAAAAATTTGATTTTCAAATAACATGATGAATTGAATGAATTTCAACACATCAAACAGCTTGAGCGCCTTGAGGTACATGCGATGATAGAAATGCCGTTTATAGAAATGATTATAAGAAATGAAATGAGTCAGAAAACAAAGAAACTGCAAGATTGTTGATGAAAGATATCATGAAACATTAACAAGCAAGCAGAAGAAGATACTTGATGCGTTGGGATAAAACCAAAAAGAATATCATGTGCTTGTAAAAACAATTTAAGAGCAAGTTACAGTAGCCCTGCTCTTTTCAATAGATGTATAAATTTTGGCAGAAGTTGACGAATAAAAAGTGACATGAATTAGTTGATGTAGGCAATTAATATGATATAATGAAAACATTTTCTGAAAGAAAATTGAAATTGTTTTAGAAATAGAGGCTGGGAGTTATGAAAAAACTATTCGAAAGATTTAAATCAATGTATTGTATTTCAATTCTACTATCCATTGTTGCAAGCATATTTAATGTTATTGGCAGCTATAGACTGGGGAGTCTATTGACAGAGGAGACAATTCATTCTACGCATATTCTGCTTCGTAACATATGTATCTTGTTAGGTGTTTTTATTCTGTTTTATATTTCGAATTTTATTCTTGAAAATTTCAATTCAAAACTGAAAGCAAAGATACATAATACATTACGCAGACAGTATGCTGAAGAATTTGCACAGACAGATAATGCCAGATGGAAAGCAGAAAGCATTTCTGGTAAAGTTGCGAAGAATACAGAAGTAATCAATCAGATGGATAAGAATTTGATTGATCCTGTTTTTGATGCATTTACTGATATTTTCTCAATTGTATTTTCTTTTCTGGCATTAATTACCATACATTGGTCTGTAGGAATTGTTACGATTTTATTGTTTGCTGTTATGATGCTGCTGCCGGGACTGCTGCAAAAGGGTGTTGAAAAACACTCAATTGCATTGAAAGAAGAGAATGAAATATTTGTATCCAGTGTAGAAGATCAGCTGCAGGGACGTATGGAATATGCAGTATTTCAGAAAGAAAATATATTTGTAAGACTGATTTCTAATGCATCCAGTTGTCTGGAAAACAAAAGATATTCTTTAGATAAGGCAAGCAATGGTGTGAAATGTGTAATGGGAGTTGTTTCTTTATTCTCTCAGGTCGTATTACTTGGCCTGATTATTTATCTTTCTATTACAAAAGGTGTTGCAATTGGAGCTGTATTATCTGTGGCTTCTTTATCTGGAACGTTCATGAATGCAGTTGGCAGTGTATTATCTGATATTACCAGTATCAAAGCAAATGAACACTTAGTGGAATTGAAAGACTATACAGAAAAGACATATAGAGAAACTGCTGTTGAACCAGTAGAAGTAAAAGATTTGACTTCTGTTCAGCTCAATGATGAAAAAAGTATTTCCTATGATCATTTGTCTTTTACAATTGAACCACATGATTCTATTGCACTTTTAGGGGAAAGTGGCTGTGGAAAATCAACTCTGATCAAGACGATATTTCTGGTGGACCAGAAATATACGGGATCCATTCAATTAAACGGCATAGAAAGAAAAGAACTGCATTCTTTTGATATCTTAAAAGATGTAGCGTATCTGGATCAAACAGTTCATATCTTCAATACAAGTCTTAAGAACAATATGACTTTATATACAGATATCAGGGAAGCTGAACTTTTAGATATTATTAAACGATTGAAACTAACACATTTATATGAATCCTGCGGTGGAAATTTAAATTATCTTATCCAGGAAAATGGAAAGAATTTATCAGGTGGAGAAAAACAGAAAATTGCATTAGCAAGAGCATACGTGTCTAATAAGAAAATATTTGTATTAGATGAATCTTTGTCTGCAATAGATGCAGACAGTGCGAGAGATATCTTGAATGATTTATTGAGTCGTAAGGATATAACACTGATCATGATTTCTCACGGAACAGAACAGTCAGTGTTAGATAGATTTACAAAAGTAATCCAACTGTAAAAATGTAACAAATGAAAATAAACTTGTATGTTATATTTCTGTAAACTGCACTTAACTTATCAAAAATACATGCATGTTTTTTTGGAGAAGATTCGTAAAGGATACGATAATTAATTGGATGGGAGGTTCTTCCATCCTTTTGTTTATGGGATATTTGATTTATACCTCGTATCATGAAGGTTGATTTACAGTTCTTTTTATTTTATACTTTTTTCATTATGAAATACGTGCCTTGTATGTAAGAAAACTGAATATGTAAATATAGATGTTTTTATCATGCTAAGGAGTTGAATATGAAAAAGAATAATATTTTGATTTTTTATGTTCTTGCTTTTTTGCAAGGACTTGTTTTTTATAGCAGTGTTTGTACGTTATATCGTACAGATTGTGGAATTACATTAACACAGATGGGCCTGATTGATGGTGTACTTTGTATCTGTGTCATCTTATTTGAAGTACCGTGGGGTTTGATTTGTGATCGGATTGGATATCGTAAGACAATAGTGATTTCGAATGGATTCTTCTTTTTGTCAAAGCTTGCTTTTTATAAAGCAACGACATTCTGGGGATTTGTGATTGAAAGAGTTTTATTAGGGATTGCATCTTCTGGTTTATCGGGATGTGATACTGCACTTCTGTATCTTAGCGTTCCAAAAGAAAAAGCCATTGGAGCATTTGGAAGAATGAGCATGTTTGGAACATTAGGCATGTGTTGTGCTTCCTTATCCTTTTCATTGTTTTTCTCTCATGACTTAAGAGGTGCAGCGTTATGGACTGCAATCATGCATTTTGCTTCCTTTGTAATTTCGTTTTTCCTTATAGATGTCAAAGAAGAAAAGAAAGAACAAGAAACAAAGAATTCATTGCTTCAAACTGCAGGAGCATGTAAAAAGATGCTGCCTGTATTGATTGCGTCCTTGTTACTGAGTGAATCCATGCATACATTAACAACGTATTACAATCAATTGCAGTATGAAAGCGTCGGTATTCCCGTACAGTGGTTTGGTATTCTCTTTATGATCATGAACTTAGTTTCATTAAGTACTGGTTTACTAGATGCAATCACACAAAGAATCCAGCGAGATCATTTTATGATGATGCTGTTTGTAATGGCTGCAGTTTTATCCATCGCTATCATTTTTACACATAGTGCAATTCTTTCTGTTGTTATATTTGCATGTATGGTGTGTGCAGAATCTATGACATATGCATTGATGAATGACATTCAAAATGAATCCATTGACGGTACACCACGTGCAAGTACGTTATCGCTGTATTCATTATTTCAACATTTAGGAATGTTCTTTACTGGTGTTTCGTTTGGAGTTGCGGCAGATCATTCTTTGACTGCAACGTATGGCTTATCCGCTGTATTTTGCGTCGTTGGTTTAATTTCTTACATTTTCTGGTATAAAAATAGAAGTATGTTAGTCAAAAAAGAAGAAAAAGAAAGCAATCCATAATAAAATAGAAGACATGTGAGGGTATCAAAATGATAATAAATGAAGTAATCAACGGATTTGAAATCAAAAATATAACAGAATTAAGTGATGTGAAAGGTACACTGTATGAAATGCAGCATGTTAAGACAGGTGCA
This sequence comes from Bulleidia sp. HCP3S3_C9, assembly GCF_052064035.1. Taxonomy (NCBI): domain Bacteria; kingdom Bacillati; phylum Bacillota; class Erysipelotrichia; order Erysipelotrichales; family Erysipelotrichaceae; genus Bulleidia; species Bulleidia sp. HCP3S3_C9. Next base: position 76,796 of record NZ_JBQHWJ010000001.1, read on the forward strand.
AAGCTTGCCTGGCTTGATCGTGCAGATGAAAATAAAACATTTGCGATAGCATTTAAAACAATTCCTGAAAATGATACAGGTGTATTCCATATTCTTGAACATTCAGTTTTAAATGGATCTAAGAAATATCCTGTCAGAGAACCATTTGTTGAACTATTGAAAGGAAGCATGCAGACATTCTTGAATGCAATGACATTCCCAGATAAGACACTGTATCCCGTTTCTTCTAGAAATGATAAAGACTTTATGAATCTGATGTCTGTATATATGGATGCGGTATTCCATCCAGCAATTTATACAAATCCTAATATTTTTTATCAGGAAGGGTGGCATTATGAAATTCGTCATGAAGAAGATACACCAATTTATAAAGGTGTTGTCTTAAACGAAATGAAAGGTGCATTCTCTTCTGTAGATGAAACGATTATTGATGAATTGAATCGTATGCTATTTCCTGATAACTGTTATCAATATGTATCTGGTGGAGATCCTGAACATATTACAGATCTCAGCTATGAATCTTTTATTGAAACACATCAGAAGTTTTATCATCCAAGTAATGCAAGAGTGTGGCTGGATGGTACATTAGATATCAATGAAGTAACAAAGTTTATCAATGATGAATATTTCTCTCAATATGAAAAGGAAGAGATGGATTTTTCTATTCCAAATCAAGTTGAAAGAGAAGCACAACATCATACTGTGCAATATGAATTATCTAAAGATGAAAGCAAGGAACATAGAACACAGATTGCGTTGGCAAGAATTGTATCTTCTTATGATCAGCCTTTAAAGAACCTGGCATGGGGATTACTATCAACAATTCTTGTATCTTCCAATGAATCTGAATTGAAAAAAGCAATCATTGAACAAGATCTTGGTGAAGATGTTGAATTAGATATCTATGATGGCATTCAACAGCCATGGATTGTCATGTGTGTTAGAAATACAGATGAAGAGAAATATGATGAAGTGATGCAAGCAATCAAGAAGTGCGCAGAAGGATTGATTGAAAATGGTTTAGATCATGATGCGATATTAGCTACACTCAATCAGTTAGAATTCAAATATCGTGAAAAGCATGAACCCGCAGGTGTTATGTTTGCACAGCGTGCATTAGAAACATGGCTTTATGATGGGGACATTACACAAGGATTCTCTTTAAATCCTGTATTTAAAGAATTACGCAAGAAAGTAGATGAAGGGTATTTTGAAGAATTGTTAAAAGAATTCTTCCTGTCAGATCATTTATCCACAGTTGTTGCGGTACCTTCCTATACGCTTTCTCAAGAAAGAGTAGAAAAAGAAGAAACAAAATTAAAAGAAGCAAAAGATTCCTGGCAAGAAGATGTATCAAAATACATTGCATTAAATCAAACACTAGATGCATGGCAGGCAACAGCAGATACAGAAGAACAGCTAGCTACACTGCCAAAGCTGACAAAAGAAGATATTTCAAAGGATCCAATTGTATATCCATATGAAGTCATTCGTAAGTATGGTGTCGATGTTGTATTACATCCAGCAGAAGATAGTGGTATTACATATTTAAATTTCTATTTTAACTTAGCAGGAATTACTGTAGATCATTTACCATCATTAGGATTCTTTGCAAGTTTATTTACGAATCTTCCAACAAAGAATAAGACAGTTGAACAGATTCAAAGTGCAATTCGTAAAGATCTAGGTGGATTATCATTCTTCCTGGATGCATATTCTCCAACAGGGGTACATGATTCTTGTATTCCATTGCTTGGTATTTCAGCTTCTTGTTTAAAGGAAAATACAGAAAAAGCAATTGATTTGATGCTAGAAATAGCGAAAGAAACAGTCTTTGATCCAGAAAAGATTCTTCCTCTTTTGAAACAGGATAATGAATCCTTTAGACAAGGATTACTTGCCAATGGTCAAAGTATCGCAATGAGAAGATGTGCTGCACATAATAGTGCAGAAGGTGTCTTTAGAGAATATGTTGGTGGATATGAGTCTGGTATCTATGAAAAGAATCTAGAAAAGAACTTTGAAAAGGAAATAGATACGTTTATTCAGGAATGTGAATTGTATCAGGAAGTGTTGTTCTCAAAGGCTCGCTGCACAGCTTCTATTACAGGAGAAGATCAATTGTCATTTGTTGAAAAGTTTGTAGACGGCTTATATAACGTAGATGCTCAGCCAGCTAAGATGCATTATCCATTATTAAAAGATAAGAAAGAGTTTATTCAGATTACTGGTGGTGTTTCTTATAGTGCAATCAATCAGAATATTGAAGAAACTGGTGGCAAGTATTCACCAAAGTTAAATGTTCTTTCTCATTTACTGACATACGATTATTTATGGAATGAAGTCAGAGTGAAGGGAGGTGCTTATGGCACTGGATTTGCGGTCAATCAGAATGGAAATATTGGGGCATATTCATATCGTGATCCAGATGTTACAAATGCGATCAATGCATATAAGCATGTATATGAAAGAGTTGCTTCATTGGCGGCTTCCAATGAAGATCTGACGCAGATGATCATTGGTACGATTGCTTCAAGCGAACCTTTGCTTTCTCCACTATCAAAAGTGAGAGTTGCAGATCGCTTCTATTTTACAAATGTAACGTATGAAGATAGAAAAAATAATCGTAAATCAATCATCGAAACAACAGGGGAAGAACTTTCCACATACGCAGATGTATTTAAGAAAGCTTTAGATGAAGGATGTATCTGTGTTGTTGGAAATGAAGAAACATATAAAAAATTAGAAGGATATACAAAATTAGAAACAATCTAATCTTTCTAGAAAGAGGGGAAATGAATGGAAAGGAAGCGATTTGAAACAAAGACACAGATGGTTTTGTTTTTCCTGAATGGAAGCAAGAAATATTTTCTTCTTGCGATTATTTCAGGATGTCTTGTGTCTTTCATGGATATGATCAATCCAAGAATCATTGGATTTACAGTCGACAGTGTTCTTGGTGATAAAGTAACAGAACTGCCAGAAGTGCTAAACAAAATGTTGATTTCTGTTGGTGGGACAGTGTGGATTAAAGAGCATTTGTGGTTTATGGCATTGCTTGTTGTGTGTATTGCAGCATTAGGTGCATTATTCCGTTTCTTTTTAAATCTTTTGAATGCAAAAGGGGCAGAGAAATTGGTACACACAATGAGAAATGAATTGTTTAATCACATCTTGCATTTACCATTTGTCTGGCATTCTGAAAACCAGACAGGAGATATTATTCAAAGATGTACGTCAGATGTGGAACAGATCAAAATCTTCTTATCTGAACAGTTAATATTCTTATTCCGAATTGTTATTTTGATTACATTTGCGATGTATTTCATGTTTACAATCAATGTGAAGCTGACACTTGTTTCTTCTATCTTTATTCCAATGATTATTGGATATTCCTTGTTCTTTCATAAAGGAATTGGAAAATCATTTGAAAAGGTAGACATTGAAGAAGGTAAACTTTCTTCTATTGCACAAGAGAATTTAACAGGTGTTAGAGTTGTTCGTGCATTTGGCAGAGAATCCTACGAAAGAGAAAGATTCGAAGCACAGAATGAACACTACACAAATATGTGGGTGCATCTAATGCGCTTATTAGCTGCGTTCTGGAGCAGTTCTGATTTGTTTTCGTATTTGCAGATTTTTAGTGTTTTATGTGTTGGCACAGTATTGTGTGTCAATGGAGAAATGAGTGCGGGTGATTTTATCGCATTCAACTCCTATACGACGATGTTAATGTGGCCAATTCGTAATATTGGCAGAGTTATCGCAAACCTGGCAAAAGCTGGAATTTCCATTGAACGTTTGATGTATATCATGAACAGTAAAGAAGAAAAGGATGTTGAAGGTGCAAAGGATGTCGATCTGCATCAGGATATTGCATTCAATCATGTATCTTTCCAATATGAAAATGGAAGTGCTGAAATCCTGGATGATATCAACTTTACAATCAAAGCAGGAACAACAGTAGGTATTCTTGGTGGAACGGGTTCTGGCAAGAGTACATTGATGTATTTACTGGATCGTCTATACGAACTGCCAGAAGAAAATGGTTCGATTACAATTGGCGGCGTTAATGTTAGAGATATTAAATTGAGCTGTTTGAGAACAAATATTGGTATGGTTTTACAGGAACCTTATCTGTTCTCTAGAACACTGGAAGAAAATATTGCCATTGCTTTGCCTGAAATGGACCGTGAAGAAGTAAAGCGAGCAGCGAAGATTGCTTCACTGGATCATGCAATTGAACACTTTAAAGAAGGCTATGATACGTATGTTGGAGAAAGAGGCGTCACACTTTCTGGTGGGCAGAAGCAAAGAACTGCGATTGCACAGATGTTAATTTCGAAACCTCCTGTGATGGTATTTGATGATTCTTTGAGTGCAGTTGATGCGGAAACAGATGCAAAAATTCGTCATGCGTTAAAAGAAAATGTTGGAAATTCTACAGTGATTTTAATTGCACAGAGAATTACAACATTGATGAATGCAGATTTAATTGTTGTGATGGATCATGGAAAAATCGTTGAGATGGGTAAACATGAGGAATTGATTCACAATGGCGGCATCTATCAGCAGATTTATGAATTACAAAGCAGAAGTGCTTCGGAGGTATCCAAATGAGCGAAAATAAGAATGTAAAACTCAAGTATTTTGGTATTCCAAAGCTGCTGCCTTTTGTAAAACCATACAAGAAGATCATGATCAGTATGATTATTATGGGTGCTCTTTCTTCACTGATTGATTCTATATATCCTTTGTTTAATCAATATGCACTGAATCATTTCATCGCATTGAAAACAACAGATACAATTGTTCCATTTATCATTGTATATATTGTGATTTTGATCGTATTTGTTATCTTGAATTTTGTTAGTACAACATGGGCTGGAAAGATTGAAATGAGTGTGAATCGTGATTTGAGAAATGCATCATTTAATCATTTACAGGAATTATCATTCTCTTATTTTAATCAAAACAATGTTGGTTATGTTCATGCTAGAGTTATGAGTGATACGGGTAGAATTGGACAGTTAGTGTCATGGGATATGATGGATATGGTATGGCAGGGATCCTATTTGTTATTTGTATTGATCAATATGGCACTCATCAATATTCATTTAGCAATGTATATTATGCTGATTATTCCTTTCGCAGTGATTCTGATTATTTTCTTTCAAAAGAAACTGGTTGCGCTGAATCGTAGGATTAGAGAAATCAACTCTAAAATCACTTCAAACTTCAATGAAGGCATTGCTGGTGCAAAATCCATTAAGACACTGGTTGTTGAAAACAAGATCAATCATGACTTTGATGTAGATTCTGATGATATGGAAAAAACATCTGTTCTTGCAGGAAGATATTCCGCATTGTTCTCTTCTTTAGTTACAATGTTATCTTCTATTACATTAGCAATTATTCTATGGAAAGGTGGAATGATTAACCAGGAAGGTATCATTATGATTGGTACACTTTCTGTATTTATGACATATGCATTGAATATGTTAGAACCAATTCAGAGTATTGTTGGTGGTATTGCAAGATTGATCGCAATTCAAGTCAATATTGAACGTTTTACAACATTACTTGAAACACAGTCAGATGTAGCGGATCGTGTTGAAGTTGTTGAAAAGTATGGAGATACATTCCATCCTAAGAAAGAAAACTGGGAAACTTTATATGGAGATGTAGAATTCAAAGATGTATCTTTCAAATATCCTGATGGGAATGAAATGGTACTGGAACATTTTGATTTGAAAGTTCCACATGGTACAAACGTTGCGATTGTTGGAGAAACAGGTGCTGGTAAATCTACACTTGTAAATCTAGTATGTCGATTCTTTGAGCCAACATATGGTCAAGTACTGATTGATGGAAAAGATGCAAGAGATAGATCTCAGCTATGGCTGCATTCAAATATTGGCTATGTTTTACAGACCCCTCATCTATTCTCGGGTACAGTTAGAGATAACTTGAGATATGGTAAGCCAGATGCTACGGATGAAGAAATCTGGAAGGCATTGAAACTTGTGAATGCGGAATTTGTCATTGATAAAATGGATAAAGGTTTGGATTCTGAAGTAGGTGAAGGTGGAGATATGTTATCCACGGGTGAAAAACAGTTGATTTCATTCGCAAGAGCAATTCTAGCAGATCCTAAGATCTTAGTGTTAGATGAAGCTACTGCTTCTATTGATACATTGACAGAGAAAGCAATTCAGGATGCAATTTTTACAGTGATCAAAGGTAGAACATCTTTTGTGATTGCACATCGTTTATCAACGATTGTTGATGCTGATGTTATCTTAGTTGTAAAAGATGGCAAGATCATTGAAAGAGGGAAACATGCAGAACTCATGCAGGCACATGGCTATTACTATGATCTTTATACACGTCAGTATGAAGAAATGGTTACAAATACTGTAAGCGAAATAGCATAAAAACAAAGGTATCTCAATGCGAGATACCTTTAAATTTGAATGAATGATTCATGATGGAAAGAATATGCATATGCTTTGACTTCTTTATTTGGGTACATGATTGATAATGCTTTCATGTATGTTTTCAGCTGTGGGGAATATCTTTGTTTGATTTCTGGAATAGATGCATTATCTGTTTTATAGTCAATGAGAATGATATTTGAATCATTCATTGCTAAAAAGTCCATTGTACCAGTGATACGTTCCCCATTTTGTTCAACATAGAATGGGAATTCTTTATGAATTTCCATAGACAGGCATTGCTGATAAATATCTGATTGCGAAAAAGCCAGGATTCTTTGTTTATCTGTAGTGGATAAAGCATAAGCTTCTAAGTCTTGCATTGTCCATAGTTTATTCGGCAATGCTTCCATGATTTCATGCATCTTTGTACCATATTTACTGCCCGCAAGCTTGCTTGTTTCATCTAATACAGGTAATTTTTTAAATTCTGTACTGGATGGAGTATACAAGGAAGAAAGAAGTGCAGGCTGTATTGTTAAGTGTGGAAGTTCCTGGACATATGTCTTAGGAATTTCCTTTTCTTTTTCGACATCCATTTCATCTACTTCTGTGAGTTTGAAATATGGATCATCTTTCATTGCACTGTAGATCAATGCAGTCATGCCACCACGCTGTGATAATAGGGATAGATCAACAGGCTGTTTTAAGATATCTTTCTTTGTTGTATCAACAATAAACATTCTTTTTTCTGCACGTGTAATCGCAACATATAAAAGACGAATAAATTCTTCGATATCTTCTAAGTTAGAGCGATACTCTACAGCAAGTCTTTGAATGGTTGGACGTTTTAAACGGTATGGCATTGTTAAATGGTTGATGCCAAGTTTTAATTCATCATCAATCATGACAGCACTGCTTTTGTCTCTAAAGTCATTTTTAGAAGTGCTCCACAGAAATACATTCTTATACTGCAATCCTTTGGATTGGTGAATGGTTGTAACAGTAACAACGTCATCATCTTTTCCTTTTGATACAGCTTCAGATGATTTTTCATCGACACTTGCTTCCATTGTTTCTAGGAAGTCCTGGATCGTATCCACTTTTGTATTGCTGGCTTGATCAAAGAGATAATCAAAGTTTGCTTTTTGATTGTTGTTAAGTCGATTATAGAAATCATGACGAATAGAAATCTGTGTGAGTAATTCAACGATATTTCTATCTTCCGCGATATGATTGAGTTCTTTTAATTCTGCAATGATTTCTGGATGCTCTTCTGAAATACCTTCATAAATAGAACTGTGTCTAATTTTAAGAAGGGCTAGATCTTCATCAGAAAAATCATAGAAGTGAGAAGTTAATACTGAAACTAAAGCAATCGAATCTCTAGGATCTTTGATTGCACGAATCATAGAAAGAATTGTCTGACATAATTCAGACTGATAGAAGCCTTCTCTTGCATCAATTAAATATGGAATATTGTAGAAATCAAAAGCAGAACGAATCACAGTTTTATCTGCATGTGAACGTACAAGAATACAGAAATCTTTAAAGGATAATGCAGAATCTTCTTTTTTCATCAATAAGATTTTTTTTGCAATCCAGTATGCTTTCTGTTGTTTTGCGCTAAGTTCTTCATCTGCATCTTTTTCTTGCTTGATGAGTGTAAATTCAACAGGAACGATTTCTTCTTGCTGACGCGCAGTACCTACAGAAACGGTATCCAATTCTGTATAGGAATCTTTACATCCATCAACATTCATGATTCTGGAAAACAAATGATTGGAAAACTCTACAATGGAATTCATAGATCGGAAGTTATGCCGTAAAGTAATTTGAATTGTATCTGGATCATGCATGAGATTTCTCATTAGAGAAGGTTTTGCCTGTCGAAAACGATAGATGGATTGTTTGACATCTCCTACTCTGAATACGTTGTGACCATTGGAAATCATATCAATGATTGCATTCTGTAAATCTGATGTATCCTGGAATTCATCTACCATGATTTCATCAAAGGAATCTTGTAAGATATGCGCTACTGTGTAGTTATTCGCACATAAAATATCATATGCATAGCGTTCCATGTCACTGAAATCCATGACAGCGTCTTTCTGCTTGGATGAAATAAATGCATTCCATGAATCTTTTGCCAGGGAAACGATATAAGATGTGATATCAGAAAGATCATTATGATCCTGGATCATCATTTTAGAATCATAATTATTTTTTAATAAATCTTTGATTTTATCATTGAGTGCTTTTCTTGAAGCAGTATATTCAGCATTCTTTGTGTCAGGACTTGTTTTACATAATGCTAGATTTTCTAAAGAATATGAATATTTAGAATAGTTGTGATCCTGAATGGCATTGATGCAATTGCGGATTGCGATTTCTTCCTGGTCTAGCGTTTCAAATTTGATCTTTTCATCACCATCGCCGTAAAAACGCATTTGATTTAAATATGATAACAGGCAATTTAAATCTAGTGAAAGACGGGAAAAGAAGTTCTCAAGCGTTGCCTGGGATAAATCTGAAATGCGTGAAATTGGTGCATAGGAAGAAATGGCCTGTTGATACCAATCATCTGGATCAATGGTACTTTGTGCGTGTGTATTGATTGTATTGATAATGGAGTATAAAGAATCATAATCTTCTGCACGTGCAGAAAAATAAGAAATGACTTTATAGGATAAAGCAGGATCATTTTCAATATATTTCGCTAATGTATTGAGATATGCATCCTTTTTATAAATATTCACACTGCCTTGGGAAAGAACTTTCTTGGCTGTTGCAGGATCCAATCCAATGACAGAATAATATTTTTTAATGATTGTTAAGCAATATGAGTCAATCGTAGTGATATTTGCGGCTTCTAATTCAACCAATTGCTCACTCAGCCATGCTTTTTCTTCATCGCTTGTTGTTTCCAGAAAGGCAGTATGCAGTTCTTTTGCAAGACGTTTCTTCATTTCAGAAGCTGCAGCTGCAGTAAATGTCATCGCAAGGATACGAGAAACACGAACACGGTCTTGAATGACTCTTTTCTTTAATCGTTGTACAAGTACACCTGTTTTACCAGCACCTGCAGAAGCAGATACAAGTATATTTTTTCCTAAAGCTTCAACGGCTTGCTTTTGTTCAATATCTAAGTTCATGCTTCTTCCTTTCCAACTTTAAAACTGATATCTTCACAACAAATGGGTGCAGCTTTTCTTCTTTCTCCATGGAATCGACAAATTGTCTTATAGTCACAATACAGACAAGCATTGTCTGTTGGAGATAAATCAATTTTTCCATGTGTGACATGTGCATAGAAATATTCATAGATTTCCTTCAGACACTCTTCAATAAGTTCATAACTCATCTGTGTTTTTAAAGAAACGATATGTTTTTCATCGTCATCCATTTCTGTAAGACGCTTTGTAAACGTAAATCCTCTGAGTCTTCTTTCATTAAGCATTCGAACAAGTTCTGCTTCTTCACTCCAGTCTTGTTCCTCAATTTCTTTCTTCACTACTTTCTTTGCATCTGCCTGATAACTTTCATCTTTTAAAGAATAGTAATAGGCGCCTGCTGGCTCTATGTTGTAGAGCTTTTTCGCAATCATCATATATGTCATTAACTGTAATTGCTGACCAGATTTGATTTGTGCTTCACTTAATGATTTACTAGATGATTTATAGTCAAGGATACGAATCAATTCATTCCCGTAGTGATCAATTCGATCAATCTTTCCAACAAGATCAACATGTTCTGTAACTTGTTCATGGAATGCATGTTCAACTCTTTTGATTTTAAAAGAAGTATGATTTTCAAAATCATTCAAGAATACAAGTGCCTGTTGAATACCATGTACAATTCTTTCTTTTGTGATTTGATTGAAGATTGTTTCTGTTGGATGTAATGCATCTAATACATCAAATGCATCTTTTAAATATGTTCGAATCTGTTCCTCTGTAATTTTAGAATAGCCTTTACCATATTCTTTCACACTTGTTTCCAGTAATTCATGTTGCATATTTCCAACAGTTCTAGCATCAACACATGAATGATCCTGTTTTCTGACTTTTAAGCCAGATTGGATGAAATAGGAATATGGGCACGCAAAATAACGTTCAATTGTTGAAATAGAACCAGTAATACAATTGTTTTTCGCAAAGAGTTTTTTTGCGGTTTCTTCTGTTAAGGCATGATTTTTCTTTTTGTCTGGAGCTAAGGAAACAAGATTCCATTTCTCTAACATGTCTGGATATTTATTTTCAATTTCAAATGCCAGCTGAATTTCTTTTCCCTGGTAGTCATTTGTGTATGTAGAATAAATAAGTTTTTTTTCTGCACTGTTTTCAATCCAGGATAGTTGATCCATATAGAGTTGATAACGTGTAGAACGAGATGGATATTTCGTAATCTTTTCTACATAGGATTCATCAAACAATCCACTGCATTTTGGTACAGAAGGATAGTTTGCACCAGAAACAGAACAGACATAACTGATTTGCTTTGGCTCAACAGGATGTGTTAGATCTGTAATCACACAGAAATCGGATTGTAGAACCTGTTCATCGGAATGCAATGTTTCAAAGCAGCGTGCTAAAAATAAAAGATCTTGTTCCGTTTGAATATATGGTTCACATTCAATGATTGTCTGACGCATTGAAATACCAGCCTGTAATTCAGTTGGATCTTTCAGATAAGATGATTTGCGTACAATATCAAATGCACGGAATAAGAATTCATGAATGGATGTATATGTCAATAGACTATCGATTTCATCCTGGATCAAATCATAATATGCCTGTGCTTTTTCATAGGAAGCTTGATATTTTTCAATATCTTTTGCGTAGTTTGTATTTTCTAGATCAATTGGATCAGGAAGATCATATGTTGTTAATGTATCACGTAAGAATGCATATGTATCGTTACTGACTCTATGAGAGAATGCATTGTATTTCAACGCCTCTAAAAATGATTTGCGATCTTTATGAATTCCAAAAAGAATCAATGATTTAAAAAGCAATGGTAAGTGTAATGACTTTGACTGTCTTAAAGATGAAAATGGAATGTTATATCTTCTAAAGACAGCTTCGTATAGAGGTGAAGCAGTAGCAGTGGATAGAATCACATTACAAGGAATCTGTTTTCTACAGATATCCTGTGCAATAGCTTCTGCTTCACTTCTTGCGTTTAGTGCATACTTCAAAGACACGTCTGGTGTATTGGACGGATATGCTTCATAGTCATATGTTTTCTTTAGTTTTTCATAGATATCATAGTGGTAGAAATCTTTAATAAATTGATAATGTAATGAAATAGAATCTGAAGAAACAGGAATTCCATTTTTTACATTGTCTTTTTCTGCGAAATCTAAAGTAAAGGCAATGTTGAGAATTTCTTTGAGTTCTTTTTCGTTCGCATTTGTTTCTGGAAGATCATCTACAGAAATTGAATATAGAATACATTCCTTTGCGAAAGATAAGATTTCTTGAATGAATACAGGAAAGAGGAACATTGCCTGATAAATAGGGAAATGTTCTTGTGCCTGTAATAGTTTATTAGATAGTTGAATACTTAAAACGAGATCATCATCTTTTTCTTCTTTGAGAAAAGTTGAAAGAGGAATGATTTGTGTGTCGGTTACAATACCATGATTTTGGCTGGATAGTTTTCTTAAAATAGGATCTTTTTGATCGCTCGATGCAATTATTTTTTTCATGGATATATTCTACAATGAATTTGTTTTAAAAGTGTTAATAATATTAACAATTGAATGAAGAGTGGATATGCTATAATTGTGACAAACTAAAGGAGTATTTTTAGTATGAGAAGAAGAAATTCAAACTGGTGGGTTTGGTTAATATTATTTTTTGTTTTTTCAGGTGGCATGAGCTTTATGCTGCCATTGTTTTTAATCATTGCGGTTGTTGTTGGAATTGCGATTGCTTCTGTTTCCACATATAAAAACAATAGTTCTGACGAGCAGTCTTTCAATCAGTTTTCATCCTATCGAAGAGAAAACAGATATCAAAGAAGTGGCAGCAGTCAATCCAGTAAAATCGCAAAAATCAATTTATATTTAAGACAGTATTTTAAATCTAGAAACAGCATTCGCGTCGTGGACCAAATTGAATTACGTTTGAGAGAAGAAAAATATGCTTCTTTATCTTCCTTGGATGTATATCGTAATAATACATATATCTGTTCTTTGAATGATTACCAGAGAAGATATCCAGAATCTTATTCTGCAATCATTAATGATCTTTATTCCACGCAGGCAAATTCTCCTTTACAGGCTGAAGTATTTGATGCTGAAGTGGTAGAAAATCCACAGCCAAAGAAGGAAGAAACTGTAAAGAAGGAAAAGAATGCACAATATTTCATTGAAGAAATAACAAGCTTGAATAATGATATTCCAGATGAAGAGATTTCCAATGGTTTATATGAAACGGCTTCTTTATTGAAACAGGTACAGACATTAGAGTCTAAGTTTCCAAATTCTAAAGATAAGCTGAAGAAACTGTATGAGTATTATTTACCAATCTTGATCAATATCTTGAATCAGTATCGTAATCTGCAGTATGCAAAAACTGATCCTTCTTATGAAGATACAAAAAATAAATTGATTCGTACAATTCATCTGATCAATGATGCAATGGCTAAGATCATTTCTTCTATGACAGATGAAGATTTCATTAATTTATCTGCAGATATTTCTACATTAGAAGCAGTATTGAAAAAAGATGGATTAACGAGTGATGGCAGTATGCGCTCAAGCGGCCAGGGAAGATGATTTATGAGTGATAGAAATGATGAAAAGAATCGTCTTTGGAATGAAGTGTTTTCAAAGAAAAGAACATATGAAGAAAAAGATGATTCAAACATTGAACTAACAATAGAAGCACCAAAGAAAGAATCTGCACCTTCTACAACGGATACAATTTTAAAAACGGCAGATAAGGCAATGCACGAGTTGAATCGCATCTTAACAAAACAAAAAGAAGATCTTCAACAAATGCAGGAACAGTTGAATAAGAAAGAACCAGCACGCGCACAGACACAAAGAGACATTGATTTAGAAACACTTGAGAAACAGCTTAAAGATGATTATGGAATTGAACCAGCAAAAGAAGTGATCAAAGAATTCGATCAAGGAAAGGTATTCCAGGAAATTGAAACTGAAGTATCTCAGAAAATCATTGGTCAGGATGAAGCTGTGAAAAAGGTTTGTGTTGCGTTCCGTCGTCCTTTTGTGATGGGTGAAAATGAGAATGGCATTAAGAATGTGATGCTTCTACACGGCCCACGTGGCACAGGAAAGCATTCTTCCATTCATGAAGTGGCGAGTGCATTGTGTCAAAGAAACATTCTTGCGAGCAATGAAGTATATACGATGGATATGTCTCGCTATACATCTGCTTCACAAGAACAGATTTTCTTGCAGGATCTGTATGAGGCTTTAAATGGCAAAGGCTCTGTGATTTGCTTTGAAAACTTTGAATCTTCATTTGCGTCATTTCTTAGAATGGTGGATGCATTAGTGATTGATGGAAAAGTTGTATTGAATAAGAGATATGTCTTGAATAAAGGTGTTTTAGTGGAAGCACAGACGGGTCTTGTGAAAGATGCAATCGATTCATTGCATGTGAATGGTAAATATCTTGTGTTTATTACAAATGGAAAAGTATCTGGCGTGCAGAATGCATTTGGTGCGGACTTTATGTATCACGTATTAGATGACATTACATTTGTACAGCTAGATGATGAAGCTATCAGCAAGATCATTATTCAAAATACAGATGTATTTGTTGGAAAATGTAAAAACAATCTGCATATTGATGTGAAAGTGGATGAAAGTATTCGTTGCTGGGTACATACACATTTTGATAAAACACAGGGAATTGATGCAATTCGTTCTGTCTTTCATGATTTTTATGTATCTATTTCAGCCTTTGTTTTAAATGAGAACTTAGGCAGCAATGAAGAAATTCTTTTCCAGGAAGCAGATGGCATGCCATATGCAGTCTATGGAAGCAAGAAACAAGTATTATCAAGAGAAAAGAACAGTGCAGAAGAAATTGAAGCAGTGAATAAAGAACTTGATGAAATTGTAGGTCTAGATAAAGTAAAAAACTATATCCGTTCTTTACAGGCTCATATTTCTTTACAGGAAAAAAGAAAACAGCAAGGTCTCAAGAGTGCTTCTGTTTCCATGCATATGATTTTTACGGGTAATCCAGGTACAGGGAAAACAACCATTGCCAGGTTACTTGCACGCTATTTAAAAGCCATTGGTGTATTGAGTGAAGGTCAGCTTGTAGAAGTAACAAGAGCGGACCTGGTTGCACAATATGTTGGTCAGACAGCACCATTAACAATGTCTGTCATCAAGAGTGCAATGGGTGGTGTATTGTTTGTGGATGAAGCATATTCTCTGTATCGAGGGAAAGATGATTCGTTTGGTCTAGAAGCAATTGATACGCTTGTCAAAGCCATGGAAGATCATAGAGATAATCTGATTGTCGTATTGGCTGGCTACAAGAAAGAAATGGCTACATTTCTGGAAGCAAACTCTGGGTTGAAATCTAGATTTCCAAATTTAATTAACTTTGATGACTATACTGGAACACAGCTTTATCAGATTGCTTGTATCCAGGCAAAATCAAAGGGATATGAAATCAGTGAAGATGCGAAAGAACCATTGATTCAATACTTTAATGAAGTACAGTCCATCAATGCTGAAGAAGCTGGCAATGGTCGTCTAGCTAGAAATGTTGTAGAAGAAGCCATTCTAAAACAGGCAGAAAGACTTGTGAATTCTACAGATCAGAAAGAAATGACGGAATTAAAGAAGGAAGATTTTGACTATACTGTAAAAGTAAAGCCAAAGCAGGAAAGCAATGAACCTTCTTTGAATGATATCATGAATATGATGAAGTAAGGAAAAGGCACACGTTGCCTTTTTCTTTTTTGAAAAATCTTAATTATTGGCATGCATATAATACTATTCTGTATATATGAGATGCTTGAATAATGATATAATGCATGGGTCGAGGTTGAGTGTATGAAGAAATATGTTCCTTTATTATTGTCATCTGTTTTAGCTTTCACGAGCATCCAGTCATTTACTGTTTTTGCAGAAGGTGAAGATGATGGTAACATAGAAGAAATATCAGAAGAGGGTGAAGAAAAAGCGGTAGAAGATACAAATCTACGTATTTTATTCACAAGTGATCTGCAGGATCATATTCTTCAATATAAACAGGCAGATAATGAGGAATATGTTACTTTAGGAGGCTATTCTCGTTTAGCAAATCTTATTCATCTCAATCGTACAGAAAATACGGTGTTGATTGATGGTGGTAATTTCTCTACTGGTTCAGCATTCAGCTGCTTGAATTCTACAAGTGCACCAGATTTATCTTTGATGTCTATGTTTGGCTATGATGCCATTGCATTAGGGGATGAAGAATTTACTTATGGAACACAGACACTGGCTGATATGATTGGTGTGAATGAAACGGTTCCTACATTATTAACTGGTAATCTGAATTATTTTGACAGTGAAGCTGGAAAAGCATTGAAGAGTACATTGGCTGAAAAGGGTGGCTCTACATATAAAGTTGTTGAAAGAGCGGGGAAGAAAATTGGCATCTTTTCAGTGATGAAAGAGCAATCTATTTCTAGTGATGATGTCTCTTTGGAAAGCGCAGTAGATACAGCAAAAGATATTGTTTCTTCATTGAATGAAGAAGGTTGTGATTATGTGATTGCGATTGCACATGGTGGTGATGCATTCGCACATGAAATTGCAAAGAGCGTTGAGGGTATCAATACTGTTATTGCTTCTTGTGACGTTGTTGAAAAATGGAAAGTTGAAACAGAAAGAGAAACAAATATTGTTTCTTGTGGAGAAAATGGACAATATCTTGGTGTATTAGACATCAATAAAGAGGATGGTTCTATTAGTGGATATCAGTTAGTCGCAGTCACAAGTGAAATTGAAGAAAATCCTGATGTTGCGTATAGAATCAATGACTATACAAACCAGGTATCTTCTGCATTGTTTGATGCATATGGTGTTTCTGTGGATAAAACAATGGCGGCGAATCCATTTAACTTTACGCCAGTTGATCATAGTACAAATGAATTGTTGAATAACAATACTGCGGATCTGATTACTGATGCATATGCATTGGCATATGATGACTGGTATGCACAGTGGTATGCTTCCTGGAAAGATAAGAAAAAGCAGATGTTGAAAGCAGCGCAGTCTTTAGTCGATAAGAATACGGAAGAGCAGCCTGCAGAAGAGGCAACAGAAGAACAGGTAGAGGCAACACCAACTCCAACACCAGATACTCCTGAATATAAAAAACTCGAAGAAATTCAGAATATGAAGCCAACGGTAAAGAAACGTGCGATTGGTTTAATCAGCAAGAAGGAAATTCAGTCTACATTTACAAAGGATTCTATTTCTGCATTGGATGCATATAATGTTGTTCCAAATGGTACAGGCAGTGATGGCAGCTATGGGGAATCATTAATTCTTGTATTCTTAAAGGGCAGTGATGTACGTAAGCTTTGTGAATATGATGTTACGTATGGTAGAAAAGGTGATGGAGAAAATCAGTTGTATTTTTCTGGCTTGAAATATACATACAGTGATTATCGCCAGGATAATAACCATGTAGAAGAAGTATACGTTGATGCGGTGAATGATTATTATGTTCCTGTACATAATGATGAGTTATATCCTGTTGTTACAACATTATCTACCGCAAGAGATTTATTAAATCTTTCTTCATATACAGATGGCAGTCTGAATGTGCGTTATTATGATGTGAATGGTGGAAAGATTCAAAAATTGGGCGCAAATGTATTAACATATAAAAAGAAAGAGCTGAAATCTTTTAAAGCAATCTGTACATATCTTTCAGAACTGGAAAGAAACAGTGATAATATCGCAGAAATATCTTCCAGCTATAAAAATGCTGCAGAAGTCAAAACAGAAGATACAGAATTTACACTGTGGGGTTTCTTTAAAAATACAACAGAATCACAGCTTTCAAAATATATAAAACTTGTTTCTGGAATCCTTGTAGCGATTCTATGTATCAAGTTATTAGCATTTATCATTTCTAAAAAGAGAGAAAGATGAGGAGAATCAAGATGAGTGAAAACAAACAGGCACAGGCTGAAGAAATCAAATTAACACTTGATCCTGAAGCAGAAGAACAAGAAGCTCAAAAAGAAGAACAGGCAGAAGAAACAGTTGTTGAAAAAAATCCTATTGATGAAGCAAATTTATCTGAAGTGGAAAGACAGACTGTAAATGAATTTTCTTCTAAGATCGACATTATGGAAAGTAATACTGTTTTACAGTATGGTTCTGCAGCACAGAAGAAAGTATCTGATTTCTCAGATACAGCTTTAAATAATGTTCGTACAAAGGATCTTGGTGAAATTGGTACATTATTGAGTGATCTTGTAGTGGAATTGAAAGAATATGATGCAAATGAAACGGAAAAGAAGGGTTTCTTTGCTTCTTTATTTGATAAGGGTGGAGATTCCGTTACAAAGTTTAAGGCAAAGTATGACAAGGCAGAAGCAAATGTTGAAAAAGTTGCGAAGATGCTGGAAGATCATCAGATTACTTTGTTGAAAGACATTGCTTTGTTAGATGAATTGTATGCTCGCAACCAGCAGAATACAAAGGAATTAACAATGTATATCTTAGCTGGTAAGAAAAGAGTGAATGAAATTCGTGAGAATGAACTTCCAGAACTAACAAAGAAAGCAAAGGAAAGTGGCTTGCCAGAAGATGCACAGGCAGCAAATGATCTGGAACAGGCTTGTGTTAGATTTGAAAAGAAGTTATATGATCTTGAATTGACAAGACAGATTTCAATTCAGATGGCACCTCAGATCAGACTCGTTCAGAATAACGATACACTGATGACGGAAAAGATTCAGTCTACACTTGTGAATACAATTCCTCTATGGAAGAACCAGATTGTTCTTGCTTTGGGTATTTCTCATTCTAAGGAAGCAATGGAAGCACAAAGAGAAGTTACGGATATGACAAATACACTTCTCAAGAAAAATGCTGAAACATTGCACCAGGCAACTGTGGATACAGCGAAGGAAAGTGAAAGAGGCATTGTTGATCTTGAAACATTGCAACATACAAATGAACAGTTGATTTCTACATTAGAAGAAGTGCAACAGATTCAAAAAGATGGCAGAGAAAAGCGTGCACAGGCTGAACAGGAACTTGCCAAGATTGAAAATGAACTTACAAATAAGCTGTTAGAAATCAATGCTGAGAAAAAGCAGGTTGAAACAAACGAATAAAAATAAAAACAGAAGAACAAGCAGTTACATGCAAGTTCTTCTGTTTTGTTATTCATCTTTACTGTGTAGAAGCAGAATACCGTGGATCCCAATGAGTAGTGCAATAAAATCTATCGAAAGGACTTCACTAAGAAACATCATATCAGGCCATCCACCTTTACATAATGCAAATGCCCTCAGTGGATATCCTAAGAAATGAGCAATCAGCCATCCAGTAAGTAATAATACGATTGAAATTGTAATATATAGCTTTCCACTCGTTTTTTTGTTCATAGTTTCATGTACAACTAGATTGTAATCTGTTGCTTTCCTCCTTTTGCTTTGTGTGTAAAATGGAATAAGAAATGATGTTTTCTTTTATTAATTATAGTATAAGCAATTATTTTGGAAGATGTGAAATATTGAGCTAAATGTGACTATTTTGAGACGTAGTGAAAGCAAAGCCATATTAAAATTTTAGTGGGGAAAAAGTATGGAATATAGAGTGATAATCATTGATGACGATGTACAGGATTCTATTTTGATCAAAAATGAAATTGAACATATTTATATGGATGGCGTTACATTTTATGTGCAATGCGTAACAGATAAACAATTTATGAATGAAATGTTTGAAGTTGAGAATCCAGTGTTTTTTGATCTGTATGTGATTGATATTGATATGCCATATCGAAATGGTGTCTGTATTTCTAATGAAATTCGTAAAGTTAAATCTGATGCAAAGATATATCTGTCTTCAAATCATGATGATTTAATTCTGCAGTTTGGAATTGATGGCTTTATTCGTAAAGCAAATTTAAAACATGATGTTCCTATGATGTTATATCGTTTTCTTCAGTCAATGAAAGCAACTAGAAAATATGTGTATGCATATAATGGTGAAGTGCAGTCAATTGATTATCAGGATGTTATGTATATTGAAGTTTGTGATAATGATGCAAATATCATCACTCGAAAAAACAAAACAGGTTTTCGCGAAAGAAAAACATTAAAACAATTTGAAAAGATATTTCAACAGCCAGATTTTATTCGAATTTCCAAAAGATATATTGTGAATTTATATAACGTTGATATGTTGTCCAATGGAACATTCAAAATGGAAAATGGTGTTTCTTTGAAAATTCCTAAAAATAACCTAGAAAAAATAAGAAGAGCATATATAACATATTGCTTACGGAGATGACTATGAAAGTATTATTATTTTTACAGATTGTAGTTAGAGTCTTGTTTTTGAACCATTTGATGAGTAAAGCTGGGAAGATATGTATGATTGGTGGTTTTTCTGTTCTGTTTTTCTGGATGGATGGAAGAGACATATTTACTAGTCCAATTTATTCCACAATGCTTCTTTTAGTGATGGAAATTGTATTTTTTATCATTGATAAAAGAAAATTTCATGCGGAAGATCTCTTTTCGTGCTGTGTATTAGAAAGTGGTATTGCGGTATGTAATGCAGCCGCAATATACGTTGTGAGTATGATTATATATAACAATCTGGATTATAAGCTATTACACAATAATAATTTGCATATTGCCTGGATCGTATCTTTATGTATGCAGGGAATCTTGCTTTTTGCTTACAAGAAATGGAATCGGAAACAGCTGCATCTGCCATCTGTGAGTTATTCTGTATATTCTTTGCTTCTGATTTTTCTGATCATTGTATTAGATTGTTTTGAAATCGCATTGTGTACAGATGAAATGACGAAATCGTATTTAGGTATTTGTCTGTATTGTTTCATGATTTTCTCTGTTGTATTGATTTACTGGTCGATTCATCTAATTCAGGAAGAAGAAAAATTAAAGGAACAGGAAATTCTTGCGGAATTGTATAAACAGAATAGTATTTCTGCGAATCAACTGTTAAATACAAAGAAGGAATTATTGAAAATCAAACATGATTTAAAACACTATGTGAATGCATTAGATGATGAGGCAATGAAAGAAAAATATCTCAATGAAATCAATCAAGATCTGATTCCAGTAGAAACAGGAAATACTGTGTTAGATGTATTGTTGAATCATACAAAGCAACAATGTAAAGAAAAAGGAATCACGTTTTCGTTTGTTATGACACTGTCTCATACAATCAAGATGGAAGATAGTGACTTATATCTATTAATATCAAACTTGCTGGATAATGCAATGCAGCACGTTGGAAGCAAGAAGAATATCGTTCTTGAAATCAGTGAAGTTGGAAACTGCTTGAAAATCATTGAGAGAAACTCTATTGATCACAATGTATTAAAAGATGGAGAATTCATTGTTTCATCCGCTGAGAGTCACGGATATGGATGGGCAACAATCAAGCAAATCATTGAAAAATATCATGGTGAAGTGATGTGTGAAGAAATATTTGAATGTGTAGAAATACGCATGTTATTGTGGGATTGCATATCTTCATGAGTACTTAATAATTCATTGCCTGTTTGTAGAGTATAATTTTACATATGGCAAAAAAGAGAAGAAAGAGAAAAAGAAAAGTTAACAAGAAAAATGTTCTAATTGTTATTTTGCTTGTGTCTTTAGTGATTTTTGGAATCTCTTCCTGTTTGAAAGATCTTCAAAGAGTTCGTGAACAAGAAGAAACACCTGTGGAAAGTGCATTGATTCGAAACACATATGACTGGTCAAAACTTGTAAAAGATGGAGATCGTATGTCTTATGAAGATGATCAATATACATCTATGCAGGGCATTGATGTCTCTTCTCATCAAGAGTGGATCGACTGGGAAAAAGTAAAGAATTCTGGAATAGAATTTGCATATATTCGTGTTGGTTATCGTGGCTATGAAACAGGAAAAATTCATAAAGATTCTTACTTTGACTACAATATTCAACAGGCAAAGAAGAATGGTTTACAGGTAGGTGTGTATTTCTTTTCACAGGCTGCTACGGTAGAGGAAGCAAGAGAAGAAGCTGAATTTACATTGCGTGAAATCAAAGACTATGCGATTGATCTTCCGGTATGTTTTGATATTGAAAAAGCTGGTGAGGGCAATGGCAGAGTGGATCAATTGAGTCAAGAAACATGGACGCAGAATGCGGTGACTTTTTTACATGTGATTCAGAATGCGGGATATCAGACAATGAATTATAATAGTGCTCGTCTACTGGAACAGTATTTCTTGTTGGAATATATGCAGGAATTTGAAACATGGGTAGCACATTATGATACGGAATATCCTGACTATCCATATGCATTTTCAATATGGCAATACACAGATTGTGGTACAGTAGATGGTATTGAAGGAACTCACACAGATATGGATATTATGTTTGTGAAGAAAGGATAAGGAAATGAGTGAAGTTTTAAAGGAAAGAAATGAAATGGATCCTGCGTACATGTGGGATCTCAGTACGCTATTTCACAGTGATGATGAATTCGAAGATGCATTAGAAGCAGTAAAAGCAAGTGTAGAAGATCTTGCTAAGTATGAAGGTACATTAACAAATGCTTCCGCAATCAAGACATTCCTGGATGCGGAATATGGTGTGATGTTGAAAGTGACAGATATTTTTTCTTATGCTTCTTTAAGAAAAGTTGAAGATACAAGAGATACAAAGGCACAGGGAATGTATGCAAAGGCATATAGTGAAGTTGTTAAGATGCAGACGATCTGTTCCTATGCAGAACCTGAAATTCTAAGCAATGATGAAGAAACATTGCATGCGATCATTCAGGATGATTGTTTAAAAGACTATAAGATTTATCTGGAAAATCTTGTTCGTGCAAAAGCACATACATTATCTAATAAAGAAGAAGCTATCATGGCATCTTTTGCGGAAGCATTGAATACGCCAGAAGAAGCTATGGGTGCATTGTTATATGCAGATATGTTATTTAAGGATGCTTTGGATAGTGAAGGAAAAGCACACGAAGTAACAGCTGCGAACTATATTCTTCTTCAAACATCACAGGATCGTGTATTAAGAAAGAATGCATTTGATTCTTTCTATGAAAGCTTTGCACATAATAACAATACATTAACAGCTGTCTATGCTGGTAATGTTAAGACATGTACAACAGAAGCTAGACTCAGACATTATGATTCATCTCGTCAGATGAGAATGGCAAGTGATAATATTCCTGAAACAGTATATGACAACTTGATTGAAACAGTACATGCAAGAATGGATCTCATGTATCGCTATGTGCGTTTGAGAAAGAGACTCTTGAAGCTTGATGAAGTGCATTACTATGATTTATATGCACCATTAACAAGTGGTATTACAGATACATATTCCTATGAAGAAGCACAGCGTATGGTTCTTGATGCTGTAGCACCTTTAGGAAAAGAATATGTTGAAAGAGTACAGAAAGCATTTGATCAGAAATGGATCGATGTTTATCCAAACAAGGGCAAAGAAACAGGAGCATTCTCAGCAGGAACATATGATTCTAACCCTGTCATCAAGATGAACTATACAGGTACATTAGATTCTGTCTCTACACTGGCGCATGAAATGGGACATTCTCAGCATACATGGCTGACAAATCATACACAGCCATTCCAGTATAGTGAATATACAATGTTTGTTGCGGAAGTTGCTTCTACAGTGAATGAAAACCTGTTAATTGATCAGCTGCTTGAAAAAGAAACAGATCCTAAGAGAAGACTTGCGTTATTGAATCAATATCTAGAGGGATTCAAGGGTACAGTTTATCGTCAGACAATGTTTGCGGAATTTGAAAAGGAAGCACATGCGATGTGTGAAAGAGGAGAAGCTTTAACAACGCAGTCATTGAATGATCTGTATCTGAATTTAATCAAATTATATTTTGGTGAAGATATGGTTGTTGATGATGCGCTGAAGTATGAATGGAGTAGAATTCCTCATTTCTATAACATGTTCTATGTATATGTATATGCAACTGGATATTCTTCTGCGTGTGCTATTTCTGAAAAGATCTTGCACAAGGAAGAAAATGCATTAAAGAACTATCTTGAGTTCTTGTCTATGGGTTCTAGTCAATATCCATTGGATGAATTAAAGCATGCGGGTGTTGATCTAACAACACCTGAACCAATTAATATTGCTTTAGATAAGTTCGAAAGAGTCATTGAAGAAGCTGAAAAGATTGCGGATGAATTAGGATTCTAAAGGTAAGAGAATATATCTCTTATCTTTTTTTGGAAATACATCAATTTTTGTGAATAAGAATAGTGTAAGGAAAAAGTATATATGAACAAAATTGATGATATAACAATTATGAATGCGTGGATGTTTCCGACAGTATTTGCGGATGAAAGAAATTTGAAGTTAACAAAACAATTAATTGAAATTTGTATGAATCGGAAGATTGAAAGTATTCAACAAGCAAGTGTAGAGCACCATGTTAAGCCAAGAGTGAATTCTCATGGAACAAGATTTGATGTAAAATTTGTTGGCGATAAAGAAATATACATCGTGGAATTGCAATTGTATCGAGAATATTTGTTAGAAAGAGCAGAGTACTACCATGCATTAGAAAAGGTGGCTTCTTTTCGACCAGGAGAGTCGTATTCATCATTGAAAAAAACAGTTGTGATTTTCATATGCAATTTTGATTTTTTTGGCTTGAATGAGAGAAGATATGTTTATAAAAGTGGACTGATTGATCATCCTGAATTGAATTTTGAAAGTCACTCAACTACAATATTCTTGAATACAAAGGGTATTACAAAAGATAAATTACTATGTTCGTTGCTTAGATTGTTTGAAACAAATCAGACAAGTGATGAATTTACAGAAAAAATCAAGCAAGCTGTTGAAGAAGTCAAACGAAATGACAGAAAGAGAGAAAGCTATATGAACTATGAAGAAATGGTGGCGTGGGAAGCAGAACATAGAGCACTAGGAATTGCTCGTGGAATTGCTCAAAAATTAGCGAAAGATATGGCCGCAGATATGGCTGTTGATATGGCTGCAAATATGGCCGCAGATATGGCTGAAAGCGAGAAACAGACAATATGCAAAAATATGCTGTCAGAAAATTTAGACATTTCTTTGATTGCTAAAGTGACAGGATATTCCATTGATGAAATACTTGAAATTCAAAGGAATATGTAAATAAAACACCTTCCTGGTATTTTACTGAGAAGGTGTTTTTAAATGTCTTTTTCTCTTTTTACATCTTTGATGTATTCTGCAGTGCATTTTCCAGAAGTCAAATTTTGAATTTCAGTTTCAATTTCTTTACTTTCTGTTTCAAATAAACATGTAACCTGTTCATCATACATATAATCTACAACATTTGTATTTCTACGCAGCCAGTTTTCCATTGTTCCAGATAATTCATATGGATAAGTAATGGAATATTGATGAAATATGACATCCACAACTTTATCTGCCTGCTGCAGTGCAGTAGAAACAGAAGAAGAATAGGCACGGATCAAACCGCCAGCACCTAATTTAATACCTCCAAAGTATCTAACAACACAGGCACATACATCCTGAATATCACTTTTAAGGATTGCTTCTAACATTGGAACGCCTGCAGTACCAGCTGGTTCTTTGTTATCACTGGATCGCTGAATCATGTTGTTTTCACCACATACATATGCCGTACATACATGATTGGCATCATTGAATTCTTTTCTGATTTCTTCGATATAGTTTCTTGCTTCATCTTCGGAATGAATTGGTTTAAGACAAGCGATGAATTGAGATTTTTTGATAATTTGTTCGTATCTGTATTCTTGTTTTAAATGCATAGAAATATTGTACAATATTTGTTATGGGAAGAATACATCAGTTAGATACACAAACAGCGAATTTAATCGCAGCAGGAGAAGTTGTTGAAAGACCAATGGGTGTCGTAAAGGAACTTGTGGAAAACGCCATTGATGCAGGCAGTACACAAATTACGATTTCTATTGAAGAAGGCGGTATCTCTAAAATTACGATCAGTGATAATGGATGTGGTATGAGCAGTGAAGATGCAGAAATGGCATTTAAGCGTCATGCAACGAGTAAGATCCAAGGTGAGAATGATTTATTTTCAATACATACATTAGGTTTTAGAGGAGAAGCATTACCAAGTATTGCTTCTGTTTCACAAGTTACTTTAGTTACGAGTGATGGAAAAGATAATACACGTGTTGTGATCGCATATGGAGAAAAGAAGAGTGCATCTCCATATCCTTGTAATCAAGGGACAGAAATTACAGTGGAAGGATTGTTTTATCATACGCCAGCTCGTTTAAAACATATGCGTTCTGCTTCTTATGAATCTAGTTTGATTCAAGATGTCATTAACCGTTTTGCTTTATCTCATCCAGAAATTGCATTTCATTTTATTAATGATGGCAGAGATGTTTTTAGAACAAGTGGACAGGGAAATCTATTAGAAGTTGTGTTTAATGTATATGGCAGAAGTGCGAGTGAAAATGCAATTGAAGTTGATTTTGAAGACTTTGATTATCATGTGACTGGGTATTTGATCAAACCGGAAATTACACGTGCTTCTAATAAGATGATGCATGTATTTCTGAATGGAAGAATGGTTAGAACATATCGTATCTATAAGGCAATTCAGGATGGATATGAAGGGCTGATTCCAAGTGGAAGATATCCTTTGTGTGTTTTATCCATTGAAATGGATCCGCATCTATTAGATGTAAACGTGCATCCATCTAAGTGGGAAGTACGTATTTCCAAGGAAATACAACTAGAAACGTTGATCAAAGATCAGGTACACCAGGCATTGAATGTTGAAGATATCATTCCTGTAAGAGAAGTCAAAGAAGCAAAGATTGAATACTATCAGCCATTATCTTTTGATGAAGAAGAAATGAGACCAGAAATAGAACTTCCAAAAAAAGAAACTGTAGAAGAAGTACATGAAGATGTGTCTGTGGAACAATCTATCCGGCAGGAAAAAGAAGAAGATGAAGCATTGCTTAGAAGTTTAATGGCAAAAGTGGAACCTGTTGAAGAAAAAGGTGAAGAAAGTGTTCCTTTACCTGAACTGCGTGTAATTGGTCAATTGCATCGTGCTTATATTTTATGTGAAACAGACCATGCACTGGCTGTTGTCGATCAAACGCGAGCATATCGTAAAGTGCTGTTTGAAGAGATTTTAAATCAAATGGCTCAAGAAGCGTTGATGCAGGATTTACTTGTTCCGTTGACGGTACATACAAGTGATGATATTGTACAGAGATGTGATGAAATCGATGAAGTGTGTAAAGAATATCATCTTGTGTTTGAACCATTTGGCAATGATACGTTGATTGTTCGCAGTCTGCCAGTCTGGATGAAAGATATAGATGAACAGTTCTTAGTGGATCTGATAGATGCATTTAAGAGTGATGATTCTTTGCATTTTGCGAAAATGAAAAAGCAGGAAATTGCGAAGATTGCCTGTTCCCATATAAAAAAGAAAAGTAATTTATCCATTGATGAAATGAAAGAATTGATTCAAAAGTTATCACAATGTAAAGAACCAATGATGTCTGTAGATCATAAACCAGTCTTATTTTTCATGGATGTAAATGATCTAATAAAGGAGTTCCGATGAAAAAAGTAATTGTTGTTGCGGGACCTACTGCGGTAGGAAAAAGTGATTTCGCAATTGAAATTGCTAAAAGATATGGTCTAGAAATTATTTCTGGTGATTCCATTCAGGTATATCGTGGATTAGATATTGGCAGTGGAAAAGTGACAGAGGAAGAAATGCAGGGAATTAAACATCATTTGATTGATATCTTATCTCCAAAAGAATCCTATAGTGTTTCAATGTTTCAGTCTATGGCGAGAGAACTTATGGATTCTAGTGAAAAACCAATGATCATTTGTGGTGGCACAGGTTTGTATTTGAAGGCTTGTCTGTATGACTATACGTTTGAAAATGAAGCGGAAGAAGCATATGATCCTGCTTTAGATGCATATACAAATGAACAGCTGTATGAGATGCTGAAAGAAACAGATCCAATGCAGGCAGCAAAGATTCATCCAAATAATCGTAGAAGAGTTATGCGTTCTTTAACAATTCAAAAAAATACTGGCAAGAAGCAAAGTGATATTGAAAAAGAACAGAAGCATGAATTGTTATATGATGCATATATCATAGGCTGCACGATGGAAAGAGAACATTTGTATGCAAGAATAAACAAGAGAGTAGAAAATATGTTTTCCAAAGGCCTGGAACAGGAAATCAAACATTTATTAGATGCAGGTGTTTGTTTTGAGGATACATGCATGGAAGGCATTGGCTACAAAGAATGGAAAGATTATTTTGAAGGAACTTGTACAAGTGAAGAAGTGATGCACTGTATTCAGAAACATTCAAGAAACTTTGCGAAAAGACAATACACATGGTTTAAAAATCAGATGCCAGTGCATTGGATTGGTATGGAACAAGAAATCACAATCTGGGATGATTTAGAGACATTCCTGAAAGGTGAATAAGTATGATAACGAAAAGAATCAAAAAGAATATTTGTAATACAATTGTTGGAAAGAATATTGTTATATGGAGTGTTGTCATGCTTCTTTTATGGGCAGCATTACTTCCATTACATGAAACAAGTCAAAGTATTTCATTTGTTTTTGTTGGAACGATTATTTTAACAGTGCTGATTTTGATGAGTTATGTTTATGGATGCAAAGAATATCGTAAGTTCACAAAAAGGATTGTATCTGTAGAAGCATTTAACCAAGAAGTATTTCAGACATACAAGCATTTTTCATTATCGAATCAATGGCTTGTTTATCATAAAGGAAATGAATTTGTTCCATTCTTGCGACAGAATATTGTATCTATTTATTTTGATGGAAAGAAAATATTGATTGATGAAGCAGATAAAAATGGTGTTTTTGTTTTAAATGGGAATGCAAAAGAAAATCAAATGATCCAAGACTGGTATCATACAAATGCATAGACATTTGCATATGCTTGTCGTTTGACTTTCGTTCAAACTTATATAAACTATTAAATATACTACGAAAAGGAGGTGTATAAAATGACAAATTTTAATACACAGGCAAGAGGTTTTGCACAGGATGATGTGAATACATACCTCGTAAAAGTTTTTACAAAAATGGGATTAGGGTTAGCTGTTACAGCTTTAGTTGCAGCAGTTTGTTATTTTACAAATGCATGGTACTACTGGTACAGCTTGACAGGTGGAATTGGAACAATCATTCTAGTTCTCGCACAGTTTGGTGTAGTCATTGGCTTATCTAGTCAGATTACAACAATGAAGAGCTCTACAGCGAATCTATTGTTCCTTGCTTATGCTGCATTAACAGGATTTACATTCTCAACACTTGTATATGTTTATACAACAGCTTCTGTATTTGGAGCATTCCTGTTTGCGGCAGTGTTATTTGGAAGCTGTGCAGTCATTGGCGCAACAACACATAGAGACTTGTCTCAATTCTCAACATTACTGATGGGTGGATTGATTACATTGGTCATTGCTTCCATTGCTTCTATGTTTATTCCAGCATTGAGAGATAGCTTATTCTTATCTTATCTAGGTGTGATTATCTTCTTAGGACTTACAGCCTGGGATATGCAGAGAATCAAGTCAATGTACTACAGTGTTGGCGGATATGGTCAGTTAGCTGACAATCTTGCAATCTATGGCGCATTTGAACTTTACCTGGATTTCATTAATATCTTCTTATATGTATTAAGAATCTTTGGAAGAAATTCAAACAATAACTAATCACAGAGTAAAAATGATATAATAGGCGGGACTTAGGTCCTGCCTGTTTATTTGGAGAAAATTATGATCGTTTCAGAGTATAACTTTACAGATTATTATCATAAATACATAACTATTGAAGCAGATGAATTAACAGAACAATTAAATGATATTGTAAAAATCACAGAAAAGGATTGTTATGTGTTGTGTTCTTCATATTGTGATGAAGAAGGTTTGATTCATTTCAATGTGTTATCTGTTGGACAAAGCTGGGAGCGTTGTACAAGAGGGTTGAAGAATAAGAAAATGCTTGGTGATTTCACAATTGATGAAGTCTACTATAAAACTATGCGTGTTGCGGAAGCAGATCGCGATATGATTGAAAAGAACCAGCCATTCTTAGAAATGATGGATCAGAATATTGATGAAGATGTTTTGAAATCGAGAGAAGATGCAAGACTGGATGAAATTCGTGACGCATATTATCCAGATGTTGTATATGCTGGCATGATCCATGACCTCAGCATGTATGAATATCCAATGCGTATTACAGGAATCAAAGGACCATTTTTAGTTGGTGCATTATTGGAAGAGCCAAAGGATGCAATTGGTGTGCATGAAGGGGAACCAGTATATGCACTTCCATATTTAAATGATGGTGTGAGGTTGTTTGCATTGTTTGCTGGGGAGCATTTAGATGAGGAACAGAAGAAAATCATGAATCAATTGATTCAGGAAACAAATGAAATCGGTATCGACTTTCATGGAATATCATTAAAGAATTAATGGAGGCACAATGAGTAACAGCGAAACAATCAAGTATACATGTCCATATTGTGGAAAAGAATTTGATGTAGAAATTTATAATACAGTCAATGTATCACAAGATCCTGATTTAAAAGAAAGATGTATGTCTGGAGATATCTTTAGACATTCTTGTCCACATTGTCATAGTGATTTTATGATTCAAAATCCTTTGTTGTATGAAGACACAGAGCATCGTTTTATTATCTGGGTATCCGCGAAGGAATTAGGTGATCTTTCTTCTTTTGCAAAGCCTTTGATTGCAAAGGGATACACATTAAGAAGATGTGCTACGGTAAAAGAGTTTGTGGAAAAGATTCAGATTTTTGAAGATGGTGCGAATGATATTGCGGTAGAACTTGCAAAATACGATAGTTTTATTGATTTTCTTGATAGTAGAAAAGGAAAAGCTGAAGATGTTACGTCGATAGATTATGTTTATACAAAAGATGATGTAATGAAAATTGATATTCGCATGGATGATAAAGGGATGTCATTCTTAATTCCTGTAAGTGGATTGCATGATGAACTGGAAGCAAATAAAGAAATGTTTGAAATAGAAGATGAACAATTCCCATGTATTAATAGTGACTGGATCTTATCTGTGTTTATGAAAGCACAGGGGAATGCCTAATCACATAATTTCACAAATAGATGCCATAATTGTAAGATAGATGTTCACTATATTATAGGTGCAGGAATGATCTGCCCTGAATAATGTAAACCCCTAAACATCATTCAGTGATTTCTATCCCCTTAATGAATTTTAGAAAAAAGAGAAAGACCCGTATGGGTCTTTTCTCTTAGCTGATCGTTTTTACTTCTGATAGAAAATTAGAGAAACGAGAAGTTGATTTTTTAGGCAGAACGATCATAAATTCTCGTGTTGCATCTGAATCGATGATTGGTATGCGAATGCGGCGTGGGTATTTACGATCATTCTCATTTGTAATATTAGATACAAAGCAAGGTAGAGAACTACTGTTGACAAGTGCAGTTAAGTCTTCTCTATCTTTTTGTGTGATGATTTTTGAATGAGGCATATTTTTAGCTTTGATATCTTTCCAGATACCAACATCTTCAATTTGTAGATATGTATATCCATCCATTTGTTCAAATGTGATTCCATCTTTATATTTCATGAATGGATGATCTTTTTCAACACATGTAAATAATTGCTCTTTTAAGCATGATTTTGAGTAGAATTCTTTGGATAATGGTTGTTTTTGGATGAATATGAAATCATATGTATGTTTTTGCAAACCTTCGAGTAATTCAGTTTCATTTTCATTGGATATCCAATCAATTTTTGAAGTTGGATAGTAAGACTGAATGATAGTTTCATATACTGATTTTGGTCCAGGGGCACTGCAGCCAATATGAATCACTCTTAAAGAATCATCTAAAATATGGAGCTGTTGAAGCATTCCCGCATAGGAATGTAAAAGCTTTTCGCTTTCTTTCACGAGAAATTCACCAGTTTCATTGAGCTTCAAAGAGTTTTTTCCATGAATAAAAACAGGAACATCAACTTCTTTTTCTAAAGCTTGCATGTTTCTTGTTAATGTTGGCTGAGAGATATGTAAAGCCTCTGCGGTACTAGAAAGTGTACCGTATTTTTTGAATGCCAGTAATATTTCTAATAAGTGTAAATCCATAGATCCTCTATTCATTTTTAGTATAGCACAATACATGTTTGATATTGTACTTCTTGCTTTGGAAATACTATTCTATGGATGGAAAGAGAGGTATATCAAATGGAATATACAACATTAAACAATGGATTACAGATGCCCCTTGAAGGTTTTGGCGTTTTTCAGGTGCGTGATAAAGAAGAATGTAAGCAATCTGTATTAGAGGCAATCAAAGCTGGATATCGTTTGATTGATACTGCAGCCTCTTATACAAATGAAGATGCAGTAGGGGAAGCTGTGAAAGAAGCAATTCGTGAAGGAATTTGTACGAGAGAAGAATTATTTATTACATCAAAGATGTGGGTGCAGGATATGAAAGATTATGATTCCGCAAGGAAAGCAATTGATGCTTCTTTAGAGAAGAGTGGTCTGGAATATCTGGATCTTTATCTCTTGCATCAGGCAATGGGTGATTACTTTAGTGCTTATCGCGCAATGGAAGATGCATATAAAGAAGGTAAATTAAAAGCAATTGGTGTATCTAATTTCTATCCACATACATTAGTGAATTTCTGTTCTTTTGTAGAAATTCCACCGATGGTAAACCAGGTAGAATTACATCCATTTTTTGCACAGCCTCATGCGTTAGAAATTATGAATGAATACCATGTACAGGCAGAAGCATGGGCTCCACTGGGCGGTGGAAGATATGATGCTTTCAATAATGAAGTATTAAAGGGAATTGCCTCAAAGCACAATAAAAGTATTGGACAGGTAATGCTGCGATGGAATGTGCAAAGAGGCGTTATAGTGATTCCAAAATCTGTACATGTGGAACGAATTCAAGAAAACATTGATATTTGGGATTTTGCATTGAGTGAAGAAGAAATGAATCAGATTTCTTCTTTAGATAGAGGATATGTTGGAACAGCTGTAAAGCATTTTGATACAGATTTTGTAAAGATGGTCGTATCTAGAAAGATTCATGACTAATGTTTAGTAATCGCGATTTAAAAAATATGATTGTACCATTGTTCTTTGAACAATTATTAGTGATGTTAGTGGGAATTATGGATACATTTATTGTTTCCTATGTTGGAGAAGCTGCAGTATCTGGGGTTTCTCTTGTAAATAGTTTTAATACAATATTTATCTATCTTTTTACCGCATTAGCTTCAGGTGGTGCAGTTGTCATCTCACAATATATTGGAAATAAAGATCAAAAGAATAGTGTGCGCTCTTCTTCTCAATTGTTGATGTTTTCAACACTGTTCTCTATTGTTTTGACATGTATTGTTCTCATGTTTCATCAGGTAATCTTATCTGCTTTATTTGGAAAAGTAGAAATAGATGTTATGAATGCATGTATTACATATATTGTAATTTCTGCATTATCTTACCCATTTATCGCAATCTATAATGCAGGTGCATCTTTGTTCCGCTCTATGGGAAAAACAAAGACTACAATGTATGTTTCTTTAGCATCCAATATCATTAATGTCATTGGCAATTGTATTGGCGTATTTGTGTTGCATGCTGGGGTTGCTGGTGTAGCAATTCCTTCTTTGATTGCTAGAGCATTTAGTGCAATTGTGATAACAAAATTATGTTTCCAACAAAATCAAATGACATATTATACAAAGAAAGATTTATTTGCATTTGATACAGATATTTTAAGAAGAGTGTTAAGTATTGCGGTTCCAAATGGTATTGAAAATGGTATTTTTCAGTTTGTTAAAGTTGCATTGAGTAGTGTGGTTGCTTTGTTTGGCACATATCAGATTGCCGCAAATGGCGTTGCACAAAGTATCTGGTCACTGGCTGCTTTGATGGGCGTGACACTTGGACCAGTCTATATTACTGTGATTGGACAGTGCATGGGCAGTGGTAATCAGGAGCAGGCTAAATATTATTTTAAGAAGTTGAATAAACTGGCAATTGTATTATCGATTGTGTGGAATTTGATTGTTTTAGCTTTGACACCGTTATTCATGCATTTCTATCAACTCTCTAGTGAAACCCTGCAGTTGATTTTCTGCCTTGTTGTAATTCATGGTGTATTTAATGCAATTGTATATCCAATCTCTGGACCTTTGAGTAATGGATTGCGTGCGGCAGGAGATGTGAAGTTTACAATGATTGTATCCATTGCATCTACATTACTTGCTAGGTTTGTTTTCTCAATCATCTTTGCAATTTATTTGAATATGGGAGTGATTGGAATTGCATTTGCGATGTGTTTAGACTGGACGATTCGTGCAGTCATCTTTTACTGCAGATATCGTTCATTAAAATGGTTGGAATTTAAAGTAATATAATGAATCAATTTTGAAAAAGAACAGGAGAATGTATATGGAAGTATTTCAACAAATACACAAAAATTTTGGTTTTGGAATGATGCGTCTGCCAATGAAAGATGAAGAAGTGGATGTGGAACAAACAAATAAAATGGTAGATTACTTCATTGAAAATGGATTTAATTATTTTGATACAGCACATGGATATTTAAATGGAAAGAGTGAGAAAGCGGTAAAGACATGTTTATCTTCAAGGCATCAACGAGATGAATATATTTTAACGAATAAGCTAACAGGTTCATTTTTTAACACAAATGAAGATATTCGTCCATTTTTTGAAGAACAGTTAGAAAATACAGGTGTTGATTATTTTGATTTTTATTTGATGCATGCACAGAATGCGAAAGAGTTTGAAAAGTTCAAAAGATGTAAAGCGTATGAAACTGCATTTGCATTGAAGGAAGAAGGAAAAGTAAAACATGTAGGAATTTCTTTTCATGACCGTGCGGAAGTACTTGATCAGATATTGACAGAATATCCAGAAATTGAAATTGTTCAGATTCAGTTTAATTACTTAGATTATAATGACTTATCTGTGCAATCTAAACTTGTATATGAAGTGTGTGAAAAACATGATAAACCTGTATTGGTTATGGAGCCAGTCAGAGGTGGAAATCTTGTGAATCTTCCACATGATGCACAAGCAATCTTAGATGCATTACATGGAGGATCAAATGCATCTTATGCAATTCGGTTTGCAGCTTCCTTTAAAGATATTAGAGTTGTTTTGTCTGGAATGTCTGATTTAGCGCAAATGAAAGATAATGTATCTTTCATGAAAGAATTTAAACCATTTACGGAAGAAGAATTTACAGCTGTAGAGAAAGTGGCTGAAGCATTTCATAGTCATCATATGATTCCATGCACAGGTTGTCATTATTGTGTAGAAGAGAATCATTGTCCAAAGAATATTCGTATTCCTGATATCTTTTCAACATATAATACAAAGAAGACATTTGGAGATTGGAATGCTGATTATTATTACAATATCGTTACATCAAATGGTCATGCAAAAGCTAGTGAATGTTTGAAGTGCGGTTTGTGTGAAAAAGTTTGTCCGCAGCATTTAGAAATTAGAAATTTATTAGAAGAAGCAGTGAAAGAATTTGAGAAATAATCGAATGAAACAGACAAAAAGAATTACAGTGATGGCAATGCTATTAGCATTAGGTCTTGTATTGCCATATGCATTCCATGGAATTCCAAAAGGTGGAATGCTGTTTTCTCCATTACATATGCCTGCTTTGATTGGAGGTCTTGTATTAGGACCAGTGGAAGGTGCAATTGTTGGTGTCCTTTGTCCAATCTTGAATTCTATGATCACTGGTATGCCACAGGGAAATACATTGATTGCGATGTGTTTTGAATTACCTGTGTATGCAATTGTGACAGGTATCATGATGCGTGTATTGAAGGAAAAGAAAGATGGTGTAAAGATCTATGCTGCTTTGATGATCGCAATGATTGTTGGAAGGATTGCAGGTGGTATGATACAGTCTATGATTTTAGGTCTTCGCAATTATTCTTTACAGATGTGGGCAACAGCGTATTTTGTTTCTACATTTCCTGGAATTGTGATGCATCTATTAGTGATTCCACCTGTCTGTATGGCAATCAAGAAAGTGATGAAATAAAGATGAAGTGTGATTTCTCGTGTGAGATATTGCACTTTTTATATGATAGAGATGATATAATGTAGCAAGTATGGATAAGATAAAACAAGTCATTGAAGCAATTGAAGCAAATTCACAAGAATATATTGTGATTGCAATTGATGGAAGATGTGCTTCTGGAAAAACAACACTTGCAAATAAACTGGCGCAACATTTTCATGCCAATGTATTTCATATGGATGATTATTTTTTGAAAAAAGAGCAAAGAACAAAAGAAAGATTATCTGAAATTGGTGGTAACGTAGATCGAGAACGTTTCATTGAAGAAGTTGCATCAAAATTACATTCAGATGCTGATATTGTATTTGCACCATTTGATTGTAAAACAATGACATTGAAAGAAAAAAGAACTGTAAAGCAGACACATGTAACGATTATTGAAGGGTCATATGCAATGCATCCAGTGTTACGAAAGTATTATGACTATATGATCTATTTAACAATTGATCCACAAACCCAACAAAAAAGACTTTATGAAAGAAATCCGGAAAAGTATGATGATTTTATGAATCGCTGGATTCCATTGGAAGAAAGATACTTTTCAGCGTATTGTTTTGAAAAGATTTGTAATATTTGCATAAAAGCAGAAGAATGGTAATTTATTTCTTCTGTTTTTTAGTACAATGAAGAATGAGGGACAAATGAGTATGAAAGTTAACTTTTATTATGTCAGACATGGACAGACACTGTTTAACCGTCTTGGGAGAATGCAGGGAATGTGTGATTCCCCATTAACTGAAAAAGGTGTTGAAGATGCAGAAGAAATTGCATCTGTTTTAAGACAAGTGTCATTTCAACATGCATATACTTCATCTAGTGAACGTGCATTAGATACTGCAAAAATCATTTGTCAGTATCATGATGTTACTTTAATTGATAAAAAGGGTTTAAAGGAATTTGATTTTGGTGATCTGGATGGTCAGCCAATGGATGCATTTAAAAGCAGAATCTGGGGCGATGCGATGAGAGATGACTGGAGAGAGTATCACGGCGAATCGACAGAAATCTTTGATCAAAGAACGAGAAAAGCATTTTCCGAAATCCTGGAAGACTGTAATGATAATGACAATGTTCTGATTGTATCTCATGGCAGTTTTATTATGCATTTAATGAAAACATTATTAAACTTTGATCAGCATGCATATGCTGAGAAAAGAAATGCAGAAGGAAAACCATGGATGCCGAATTGTGGTATTTGTGTATTTACATATGAAGATGGAAAGTGGGCAATGCAGGAAGAACCTGTCAGTGCTGAAGAGTTTAGGGAAAAGCATTTTCCTAAAACAGTTTCATATTATCTTGTTCGACATGGTGAAACGCATTTTAACATGCTGCACCGTCTGCAGGGACAATGCGATTCTCCATTAACAGAAAATGGAATTACTCAGGCAAAACAAACGTGTGAAAAATTAAAAGACGTAACGTTTGATCTAGCATTTTCTTCAACGAGTGAAAGAGCGAGAGATACCGCAGATATTATTTTGTCTAATAGAGATATGCATGCATATACGGATGAGCGATTGAAAGAAATCTTCTTTGGTGATCTAGAAGGTAGCGACTATACAGAAAACTTCAGCGAGCAACAAGAACGTTTTGATGAAGTTCACTACAAAGATATTGGTGGTGAAGACAAAGAAGATGTACAGAAAAGAATTGTTTCCTTCTTGCGTGACACAACGGATCAGGCGGTGGATGGAGATAACGTATTATTAGTTACACATGCAAATTACTATACAGTATTGTTAGAAACGTTGTTTGGAATTGATCGTAAAAAGTTATTTCATGAAGCACATGAAAAGGGAATCAATCCAACACCGAATGGAGGAATCTGTAGATTTCAATACCACAATGGCACATGGTCGTTGCTGGAAATGATGAATGGAGAAAAGTATGAGTGATAAAAAGTTTTTATTTTTTGATATGGATGGTACTTTAATTGCTCCAAAAACAAGAAGAATTCCACAAAGTGCAATTGATGGAATCCAACAAGCAATGAAAAATGGACATCATTGTTTTATTTGTACAGGCAGAAGTTATCGTATGGCACAGGAATACTTTGATCAATTGGAATTTCCGGGTATTGTTTTCTGTAACGGTGCTGGAATTGCATACAATGGAGAAATTTTAGAAACAAGAGACTTAGATCCTGCGACTGTGGAAAGACTTAGAACGATCTGTGATAACCTGGGTGGTGGATATGGCTTGTTAACAACAACATATGCCTATCAGAATGCACCGGAAAGGAATCGTATGAGTCGCTTCTTTTCTGTGCGCCATGCAGGAGAAGACTTAGAAGATTTTAGAAAAAGAAGATCTATGGCTTATATCAGTGAATATGAAAATGAACCTGTACAGAAGATTGATTTTTCATTTCAGACGGAATTGATTGCAGATGTATTCTTTGCACGTGTTCCACCATCTTTACATACAGTTGTTGCTGGTGGATATTATGCATCTTTAGGTAGAACGGGTGGAGAAATTACTGCTAATGGAGTTACAAAGGGTTCTGGTATTGAACGTGTTTTACAATTATTCCATGGAAAAAAAGAGAATGCATATGGTTTTGGTGATAGTTCCAATGATTTAGAAATGATGGAAGTATGTGGAACAGGCATTGCAATGGGAAATGGTACAGATGAAATCAAACAACATGCAGACTATGTGACAGATGAAGCAGATAATGATGGCATTTATAAAGCTTTAAAGCATTTTGAATTAATATGAGTGGTTGTTTGTTTTTTGATATCGATGGAACTTTAGTGGATAGCGAACATGGAGAAATTATGCCATCTTCTTCTTGTTTAGAAGCAATTCATAAGGCACAGAAAAATGGATATCGTTGTTTGATCTCTTCTGGAAGAAATCTTGGAGGATTGACAGAGTATCGTAATCTAGGGCTTGATGGATATATCTTTTCTGATGGTGCTGGAATTCTTTTGGAAGGTGAAGATCCAATCTTAACACCTATAACGGATGAATTGGTGCAGGCATTTGTACATCAGGTAATGGATGAATTTCATGGTGAAATCATGATGAGTACGATTGATGAATTTTTTGCGAGTCCAAATCAATATGATGAAATGATAGAGAGCGTGAAGAAATCAGCAATGCATTCAGATGTATCTGTGGAACAATTGTTGAGTGTATTTCATATGCAGCCTCTAAATGCTTATCAGGGACAAGCAATTCTTGAAAGTGATGTTAGCTTTGCTTCTGATGAAATTGAAAAAGAGTGGCTGAAACATAAAGATGATCGATTGGAATATGTTTCTACAACTGCATCTTATGGTAGAGGTGGTGCAACAACTGGAGAAATTACAATGAAAGGCATCACAAAAGGACATGCATGTAAAAAAGTGATTGAGATGCTTGGATGTGATAAAAAACAGACATATGCCTTTGGAGATTCTATGAATGATGCAAGTATGTTTGAAGTGTGTCAGTATGGAATTGCAATGGGAAACGCTGCGGAAGAGTTGAAAGAACAGGCAGATTATATTACTGCACGTATTGAATGTGATGGGATAAAAAAAGCTTTACAATATTTTGAGATTATATAAATTCATATTTTAACATAATTAACCATCAGATTCACTATTGAGCAAAAATAGGAAAAGCAGCATTCAAAGCATTCGTAATCTGTCTGCGGGTCATTGGATGAGATTTAAAAATATATTTGGCTAC